>NZ_JAMYSY010000004.1:0-239525 GCF_040322175.1 Mesorhizobium sp. M0185
GCGTGCAGCGCCTGGTCTGGTACGAGGAACATTTCGACATTCGTGACGCCATTCAGCGCGAGAAGTCGCTGAAGCGCTGGCCGCGCCAATGGAAGATCGAGCTGATCGAGAAGACCAACCCAGAGTGGTTCGAGCTTTTTCGCGGAACGGGGTGGTAGTTCGGTTCTGGTCCGCAGGCGCACTGCCGCGAGGTAACGGCATGGATCCCAGGGTCTGCGCCGCGTCGCTTCGCTCCTTGCTCCGCCCTGGGATGACGAAGTGGAGGGGTGTTCGGCCAATCTCGAGAGCTTGTAATTCGCCATCAATCGTCGTCCGATACACCGGACGCGCTGCCCCTCTCCGATATCAGCGATTAGCCTTCAGCCATCCTACCTTCGTCCTAGGGCGGAGCAAGGAGCGAAGCGACGCGGCGCAGACCCTAGGATGCTATGCCGTTAGCTTCGAGCGTCGCAGCTTCCGCTGAACACCAACAGACCGATCAGCAGAACGCGTTCAATGTGCATCCCGCTCGATCCAATGGTATCAAGCCGTCGCCTTGGCTTTCCTGCCCCGGCCCTTGACGGGCGTGGGCGGGGGGGCTTTGCGGCCGAGACCGATCGCCTTGGCCAGCTGCGAACGCGAGGCCGCGTAGTTGGGGGCGACCATCGGGTAGTCCGACGGCAGGCCCCATTTGGCGCGATAGGCGTCGGGCGTCAGCCCGAAATGAACGCCGATATGGCGCTTCAAGGATTTGAACTTCTTGCCGTCCTCGAGACAGATGATGTAGTCCGGCGTCACCGATTTCTTGGGATTGACGGCAGGCGTCAGCGGCGCGGCGACCGGCACTGCCGGTTGCCCGAGCCCGCCTATGGCAGCGCTGACGCTGGCGATGAGATCGCCGAGGCCGGAAGCCGGCAAGCGGTTCTTCTCGACGTATGCGGAGACGATATGGGCGGTCAGCTCGAGCAGGTCGATGTCTTTGCGAGCGTTGTTGTTGTCGTCGGTCAATCTATCTCTCCGTCCATGGGGGTCGCAGAAATTTCTAGTCGGCAAATCTGCGCAATGCAATGACGCCGCACCACGTCACACATTATTTTGAATAATAATACTAACGGCAGCGCGGGATTAACAACCCTGAGCCGGTGCTCGATAATATCAGACAATCAGCAATATCAAATAATCAGGGATTTGTCGCGCCATAGTCGAAATCCGCCCTCGAAGGCGCGTGTGTTGTCGCCGCGTCTGCAATCGGCGGGCAAGTCGGTGAGTTCGTCGACATTGCCGCCGCCGATGACCACGTAATCCGGCTGCATGGCGGCGCGAAGCCGGTCGACCACGTCGAAGACGTGTTTGCGCCATTTCTTCTTGCCGCGCTTTTGCAGGCCGCGTTCGCCGACATAGTCTTCGAAACTGCCGCGCTTCTTGTAGGGAAGATGGGCAAGCTCCATCGGCTGGGCAACGTTATCAACGATCATCGCGGCCCCCAGGCCGGTGCCGAGGCCAAGGAACAGCATGCGGCCGCCCTCATAACTGCCGATGGCCTGCATGAGCGCATCGTTAACGACCTTGACCGGTTTGCCGAACTCGGCGGCGAAATCGCAGCCGACCCAGCCCTTGCCGAGATTGGCGGGTTCGGTCAGCGGCCGGTTGTGGTGCACCGGGCCCGGATAGCCCATCGAGACGACATCGTAGTGCAGCCCTTCGGCGAGCGTCTTCACCGCCGCGACCATCTGCTGCGGCGTAAGCTCCGGTCCGGAAGCGGTCTTGCGCTCGTCGCCGCCGGCGCTGGTGCGGATCTTGACGTGCGAGCCGCCGATATCGATCGCAAGCACGATCTTTTCTTCCTCCGATGCCGGTTGCTTCACCGCCTTGGCCATCGCTTTCGCCTCCCAGAACTCATTTCGCTGGATTGATCCAGCCGTTCGGCGGCCCGAATCCAGCCATGGCTTCGGCCGGCCCCCACGTCTTTGGCGCGTAGACAGGGGGCGGCGTGGTGTCGCCGAGCACCGGGCCGACGATGCGCCAGGCGAGCTCGCTGGCGTCCTGGCGGGTGAACAGCTGGCCGTTGCCGTTCATGGCGTCGCCGATCAACCGCTCGTAAGGCGGCATGTCGCCCTTCGAATCGTCCAGCGCGGTGAGCTCGACCTGCTCACCGACCATGTCATCGCCGGGCGCCTTGCGCCGGGCTCCGATCGAGATTGCCACCTGAGGATCGATGCGGAAGCGCACGTGATTGCAGTCGCCGGGCTTGATCGGATCGAAGACGTCGAGCGGCGGCCGCTTCAGCCGCACGATGACCTCGGTGGCGTGCACCGGCAGGGATTTGCCGGCGCGAATGAAGAACGGCACATCCTGCCAGCGCCAGGTATCGACGAAAAAGCGCACCGCCGCGAAGGTCTCGACCGGCGAGTTCGGCGCCACGCCCGGCTCGTTGAGATAGCCGTCGAACTGGCCGCGCACCACATCGTCCCTGGTCAGCGTCCGGATCGCCCGCAGGACCTGCACCTTCTCGTCGATGAGATCGTCGGCCGAGCGGCCGACCGGCGGTTCCATGGCGAGCAGCAAGAGGATGTTGAGCAGATGGTTTTCGATGACATCGCGAATGCAGCCGACCTCGTCATAGAAGCGGCCGCGGCCCTCGACACCGAAATCCTCGGCCATGGTGATCTGCACGCTCTCGACGTAATTGCGGTTCCAGATCGGCTCGAGGAAGGAGTTGGCGAAGCGGAAATAGAGCAGGTTCTGGATCGCCTCCTTGCCGAGATAATGGTCGATGCGAAAGATCGACTTCTCGTCGAAGACCAGATGCAGCACCCGGTTCAGCCAGCGCGCCGATTGCAGATCGTGGCCGAACGGCTTTTCCACCATCAGGCGCGCGCCCTGGGCGGCGCCCGACTGCTCCAGCCCCTGGACGACCACCTCGAACATCGCCGGCGGCACCGCCAGATAGTGCAGCGGCCGCTCAGCGCTGCCGAGCGCGGTCTTCAGCTTCTCGAAGGTCGCAGGCGCCCGATAGTCGCCGCTGACATAGCGCAGCAGCGATGCAAGCCTGGCAAAGATCTTGTCGTCGATGCTGCCCAAGGCGTTGACGATGCCGTCGCGGGCGCGCGCCTGCAGCTTGGCGAGGTCCCAGGGATCGAAGGCGACGCCGATCACCGGCTCGTTCAGCGTCCCTTTGGCCACCATGGCGTAAAGGGCGGGGAAGATCTTCTTGTGGGCGAGATCGCCGGTGGCGCCGAAAAGCACCAGCGTGTCCGATCGTTCCTGGCTCATGGGCGTGCCTCCCTGTCGCCCGTCACAAGCCGGCCTTGGGTTTTTCGACATGGCCGCCAAAGGCATAGCGCATGGCGGACAGAAGCTTGTCGGCGAATTCGGATTCGCCTTGCGAGGAGAACCTGTCGAACAGCGCCGAGGACAGCACCGGCGCCGGCACGCCGGTGTCGATCGCCGCCTTCAGCGTCCAGCGGCCTTCGCCGGAATCCGAGACCCGCCCGCCGAACTGCGTCAACGACGAATCGGCCTTCAGTACGCCGGCCGTCAGGTCGAGCAGCCACGAGCCGATGACGCTGCCGTGCCGCCAGACCTCGGCCACTTCAGCGATGTCGATGTCGAACTGGTAATATTGCGGGTTTTCGAGCGGGCTGGTTTCGGCGTCGGCGGTGCGCTGCCGTTTGCCGGCATTCGCCGATTTCAGGATGTTCATGCCTTCGGCATAGGCGGCCATGACGCCATATTCGATGCCGTTATGGACCATCTTGACGAAATGGCCGGCGCCGCTCGGCCCGCAATGGAGATAGCCGAAGGGAGCGGTTCCGGCGTCCTTGGCAGGGGCAGGCGAAGCGGCGTCGGCGCCGGGCGCCAGCGTTGCAAAGACCGGATCGAGATGCTGGACCGCGCTGTCGGGGCCGCCGATCATCAGGCAGTAGCCGCGCTCGAGGCCCCAGACACCGCCGCTGGTGCCGACATCGACATAGCTCAAGCCTTTCAAGGCGAGGCGCGCGGCGTGGTCGACGGCCTCGTGATAATAGGAATTGCCGCCGTCTATGATGATGTCGCCCGGCTCCATCAGGGCAGCCACCTGGTCGACGATCTTGCCGGTGATCGCCGCCGGCAGCATCAGCCAGGCGCTGCGCGGCTTCGCCAGCTTGCCGACGAACTCCTCCATCGAGGCGGCTCCGACCGCGCCGGCGCTCACAAGCGCGGCGACGCTCGCCGGGTTAATATCGTAGACGACGCATTCGTGGCCATCACGCAGCAGGCGCCGAACCATGTTGGCGCCCATCCGGCCCAGTCCCATCATTCCTATCTGCATGGTCTCGTCCTGCCTTACTTGAGGGATCGATGATCTAGTGGCGCTGTGATTGAAGCATGATCTTTTCCGAAAACCGGTCTCCACTTTGCGGGATCATGCTCTATCCGGTATCGCCGATGCCGACAGAAAAGCCAGCATTCTCCCAATGGCCGCTATCGGGCCAGAAGAAAGTGAAGACAATGCTATTGCCCGGGCTATTGCCCGGAGCAATCTCGGCAACCTGCAATTCCGCAAGATGGATGCCGAAAGCATTCGCGCTGGTCTCGGTGTCATGGACGGTTGCCCAATTGTCGCTGCTCCAATGAACCACCGCCCGGGCCAGAAGTTCGATGCGCAGCGCCTTGCCTGCCGGGATGGTACGGATCTTGTGGTTGAAGCGCCATGCCCTGAAGCGCGACACCGTCCTGCCCTCGATATAGCGCTTGACGCCTTGCGGCGGCATGTCGAACACCGTGCCGTCGCGCAGCGACCGCAGCAGCTTGATGTGCTCGGAATGCGCCCAGACCAGCGGCTTGGCGCTGCCGGAGGGCCCGCCATGCCGCAATTCGCGCTCCGGCATGTCGGGACCGTCCCAGACCTGCTCCGGTAGCAGGCCGCCCGGTCCGGCAGAGTTCTCGAACGTCCTGAGCAGGCTTGCCGCACTATCCCTACGGCCTGCCGCCAGCTCGTAATGAGCGCGCTCGCCGACCAGCAGCGGCCAGGGCCGGCCCCGGCCGGTTCCATCGAAGGGCGCGCCGTCGGCATGCTCGCCATAGCCATCGCCATTGTAGCGGTACCAGAGCGGGCCCTGCGGCAGTTCGCAGCGCAATTGCGCGTCGATGACCTTGACCGTGTCGAGGATGCGCGGATCGTCGGCTGCCCGCAAGCCGAAGCGGACCAGCGCCAGCGCATCGGGGCTGACGATCGCCTTGGCCGGCCGGTCCGTATCCGCCGGCGGGCGGTTCTTGATCGGGACGTAGCCGTCTTTCGGCGATGCCGCGCCGGCTTTGTCGGGCGGCGCAATGCGGACATAGTGGCCCTCGACGCCGGCTTCATCGCCCGAGGAGCTACCGGCGACGTAGGTCCAGCGTTCGATCTGATCGTTCCAGACATCGGCGGTTTCGCGCAGATAGTTTGCCGGCTCTGTTTTGCTGGCGGCATCGAACATGTCGGCAGCCGCTAGCAATGCGGCGATCTCGACCGCAAGTGTGAACGGGCTGTAGCCGGCGTCTTCTTCCCAGCGGTCCTCGCCGGTGACCGGGCCGTTGCGCACGACATAGGCGGCAGCGCGCTCGATCATCGGCATGAACGAGGAGAGTGCGGCAGGCGGCAAATGCCCGGCGCGGCGCAGTGCGTCGGCAAGCAGCAGCGGGAAGGCGCATTCGTCCATCTGGATGCCCGGCCAATAGGCCGATCCGTCGAGCCAGGCGTTCTGCGGCCAACGGCCGTCCGGCTCCTGGATCGCGCGCAGATAGCCAAGGATGCGCAAGGCTTCCGCCGGGTCGCCGGCGGCGAGGAAGCCGCCGGCGGTTTCGACCAGATCGCGCGGCCAGACCAGGTGATAGCCGCCGAGGTCGTCGTCGCCCTTGTTGAAGCCCCACGGGATCGACAGGCTGGCAACGGCTGCTCCGGCAGACGAGCGGTGTGCCGCCAGCACCGCCGTGCTGAGGCGGTAGCTGTTGAGGCCGGACGCCGCATGCCGGTCCAGCGGCAGCAATCCGGCCTGCCATTTGCGCCATTTGTCGACGTAGGATCTGGCTGCGGGCCCAAAACCTTGCTTCAGGCTGGCGAAAGCAGTTTGCGCCGCCTGTTGCGGCGTCGCGCCGAAGCCCAGTGCCAGCAATATTTTTGGGTTCGCAGCCGAAAAGGCGATCTCGCCGGTCAGCGCGACATTGCCGTCCTCGGCCCTGCGGCAGGCCGGATCGAGCCGGCCGCCTTGACGAAGCTGCTGCCAGCCGTCGGAGACGCCGACATAGCCGGCCGAGCACACCTTCCACGGCAGCGACGAGGCGAGCGCCAGGCAGGTGCCGCGTCCCGATGCAAACAGGACAGGCTGTCCTTCATGGTCGTCGATCCAGGCGGTGTTGCCCATGCCGGCGTTGACGAGGTGCGGTGCCAGCAGCGCGTAGACGCGGTAGTCGGCGGCCGCGCCTTTGAGCGGCGTGAACATAATCTCCTGCAGCAAGACGGGACGTTCCGGATCCGTCAGGATGCGCTTTTCGATCCTGTAGGTTCCATCGCTTGCGGTGTTGACCAGCCGGTAGGCAGGCACCCCGTCCGCCAGGGGTTCGATACTGTGTTCGGCGTCGCGTTTTTCTTCCGAGAAATAGCCGTCGGGTCCGGTGACGATCAGCCCCAGATCGCGGGTGCAGGCGCTATCGAGGCGCGGGTAGTAGATCTCGTTGAGGATACCGTGGCTGATGGTGAACCAGATCGGGCAGGCCGGCGAGAGCGCGGTGCCGACGCCGCTCTTGGCGCTCGACGTCCAGCGTGCCGGAATGCCGGGTGCACCCGGGGCAAGGTTCGTTGCCATTCAATCGGTCTCCAGTGCCATCCCTAGACCAGGAGTCGAACCGGTTTCAATGATTGCACCGCAAGTTGATCGCCGGCCATGGATTGCTGTTGACAGCTTGCCGCCTATCTGCATTTGTCTGATAATAGATAAAAAACAAGATTGTGAGCGTATCAGCCAATACCCACCAGCCAGCCATTAACCACCAGTAAGACAGCAACTCACGGGAGGAGTATGACATGAGGAAAATATTCGTTTTGGGGGCTCTTGCGGCGATGCTCGCCGCAGGTACCGCGTTTGCCGACACCAGCGGCAAGAAAATCGCCTTCTCCAACAATTACGCCGGCAATTCCTGGCGGCAGGCGATGCTGGACAGCTACGCCATCGTTACCAAGAAGGCGGTTGCCGACAAGGTGGTCGGCGCCGCGGACGTCTTCACGACGGCCGACAAGGAAGTGCCGACGCAAGCAGCCCAAGTGCAGAACCTGATCCTGCAGGGCTATGACGCGATCGTCATCAACGCGGCGTCTCCGGATGCGCTCAACGGCGCCATCAAGCAGGCCTGCGACGCCGGCATCGTCGTCGTCTCCTTCGACGGCATCGTCACCGAACCCTGCGCCTACCGCGTCGTCGTCGACTTCAAGGACATGGGCAAGCAGGAAGTCGAGCAGATGGCCAAGTTCCAGCCCAAGGGCGGCAACCTGCTGGAAATCCGCGGCCTCGCCGGCACCTCGATCGACGATGCCATCCATGCCGGCATCCTCGAAGGCGTCGCTGCCCATCCCGAGTTCAAGATCGTCGGCTCGGTGACCGGCGACTGGGACCAGACCACGGCACAGAAAGCCGTAGCGACGATCCTGCCTTCGCTGCCGGATGTTGTCGGGGTCGTCGACCAGGGCGGTGACGGCTACGGCGCGGCGCAGGCTTTCGCCGCCGCCGGCAAGCCACGCCCGACCATCATCATGGGCAATCGCCAGGACGAGTTGCAGTGGTGGAAGGAGCAGAAGGAAAAGGACGGTTACCAGACCTGGTCGGCATCGATCGCACCGGGCGTATCGACGCTTGCCTTCTGGGTGGCGCAGCAGGTGCTCGACGGCCGCACCGACGTGCCGCACGACCTGCTGGTGCCCTATCTTGCCTTCACCCAGGACGATTTCGAGGCCGCGCTGCCGAAGATTCCGAAGGGCGGCGTCGCCAGCCACGAATACACGCAGGAAGACGCCGTCGCGGCGATCAAGGCCAACATCAAGTGAGCATGGCGCTATTGTTGCCGCCACGGATAACCGGGTATCGTTGAGGGATGCCCGAGGCCAATGCAGACATCATCATGCCGGACGGCGCCGAAAAGCTTTTCGGCGCCGTCAGTTTTGACATCATAAGACTGGACGGAGCCGAAAAACATTTCGGCGCCGTCAGGGCGCTCGCCGGTGTCGATTTCAGCGTTCGTGCCGGAGAATGCGTCGGTCTCGTCGGCCATAACGGCGCCGGAAAATCGACGCTCATGCATATGGTGGCGGGCACGCTTGCCCCCGACAGCGGGCAGATCGCGGTCCGCGGCGGTGTCGAGGCAAGTTATTCGGTGCCGCGCGCGCAGCAGCTCGGCATACGCTGTGTGTTCCAGGAGCTGTCGCTCTGCCCGAACCTCAGCGTCGCCGAGAACACGCGGATCAACCACGCGTCGCTGCATGGCTTCGGCTGGCGGCGCAAAGTGGCCGATCTGATCGCTGCCAAGCTCGACGAGATCTTCCCCGGCCACAGCATCTCGGCATCCGACATCGTCGGTGATCTTTCCATCACCAGCCGGCAGATGGTGGAGGTGGCGCGCGCCTTCACGGTCACGCAGGAGCCGCTTGAGCTGGTTATCCTCGACGAGCCGACATCCTCGCTCGACGCGCATACCGCCGGCCAGCTGCTGGCGTTCGTGCGCCGCTTCATCGCCGCCGGCAAGAGCTGCATCCTGATCTCGCATGTGTTGGGCGAAGTGCTCGGAAATGCCGACCGGATCGTGGTGATGCGCGACGGCAAAGTGGTCTCCGCCGGGCAGGCCGACGCCTTCGACCGCGACAGGCTGGTGACGGCGATGGGCGGAGCGGAGGCGCGCGAGAAGACCGCCGCAGAGATTGCGAGCGGCAAGCCGGAGCCCGGTCCGCTGCGGGTCCGGGCGCGCCCGGCGCGACAGCAGGACGGCAACGAGCTCGTCGCCCGTGCCGGTGAGATCATCGGCCTTGCCGGACTTGCCGGGCATGGGCAGACCGATCTTTTGCTGGCTATCTTTGCTGCGGCTTCCCGTGCCAAGACCGGCATCGAGGTCACCGCGCCGGTGGCGCTGGTTGCCGGCGACCGCCAGTCGGACGGGATTTTTCCGCAATGGTCGATTGCCGAGAACATCGGCATCCGTTCGCTGGCGCGATTGCGCAACGGCCTCTTGATCTCGCCGCAGCGCGAAGCCGAGCTCGCCGAGTTGTGGCAGCGGAAAATCGGCATCCGTACGCCCGACATGAACAACAACATCTTCTCGCTGTCCGGCGGCAACCAGCAGAAGGCGCTGTTCGCGCGGGCGCTCGGCTCCGACGCCAAGATCGTGCTGATGGACGATCCGATGCGCGGCGTCGACATCGGCACCAAGCTCGAAGTCTACGACCTGGTGCGCGAGGAGGCTCGCCATGGCCGCACTTTCCTCTGGTACACCACCGAAACCGAAGAGCTCGACAATTGCGACCACATCTATGTGTTCAAGAACGGCCGGATCGTCGCCAACCTTCGTCGCGACGAACTGACGGAGGAAAAGATCATCCAGTCGTCGTTCGGCGATGCGGCCTGAGATGACAGCGGTATCCGTCGAGAATGGGCTAAAATCTTCGGCTCGCGCCACCAGGCGGGCGCGCATGCTGCGCAGCCTGCTGCCGGCACTGTCGCTGGCGCTGGTGCTCATCGCCATCGCCTGGCTCAACCCGCGCGCCATCAGCTATTTCGGTTTCAGCCTGATGCTCAATCTGGCGATCCCGATCGCTCTGGCGACGATCGCGCAGATGTTCGTCATCGCCGGCAACGAGCTCGATCTGTCGATCGGCACCTTTGTCGGCTTCGTCGGCTGCGTGACGGCGACATGGCTGAAGGACGCGCCGCTGCTCGGCGTCGTGATCCTGCTCGGGTCGATCGGCGTCTACGCGCTGCTCGGCGCGCTGATCCATCTGCGCAACCTGCCCTCTATCGTGGTGACGCTCGGCATGAGTTTTGTCTGGCAGGGCATGGCCATCCTCATCCTGCCCAAGCCCGGCGGCAAGGCGCCGGACTGGCTGCTGGCGCTGATGGCCTTCAAGCCACCCTTCATTCCGTTCCCGATCATCGCGGCATTGCTGATCGCAGCCGTCGTCCACTTTGGCCTGATGCGAACCTCCTACGGCGTCATCCTGCGTGGATCGGGCGGCAATTCAGCCGCACTCAAGCGCGCCGGCTGGTCGCTGCTGCGCACCAAGATCGCGCTGTTTGCGCTGACCGGCCTGTTCGGCGTTTTGTCCGGCATGGCGCTGATCGGCATCACCACCTCGGCCGATGCCAATATCGGCAATGGCTACACGCTGCTTTCGATCGCCGGCGTCATCCTCGGCGGCGGCGAGTTCGTCGGCGGCCGGGTGTCGCCGATCGGCGCCGTCATCGGCGCGCTGACGCTGGCGCTGGCGGCATCGCCGCTCTTGACGTTCATGCACATTCCGCCCGACTGGCAGGTGGCCGCCAACGGCGCCATCCTGATCATCGTGCTGGCGGCGCGGGTGCTGATCAGCCGCAGGGAGAGGTGAGCATGGCATCGCTGCGGACACTGCTCGCCAGACCCTGGATCTGGTCGTTCTTCGGGGCGCTGCTGGTGTGGCTGGCGACCATCGCCTTCACCGGCGGCTATGGCGGCGGCGGCATGATCACGGCGGCGCTGTCGCTCGCCGTCTTCACCGTCATCGTCGGCGTCGGCCAGATGTTCGTCATCACGCTCGGGCCGGGCAATGTCGACCTGTCGCTGCCGGCCAATATCGGCCTTGCCAGCGCCGTCGCCATGAAGGTCATGGACGGCAATGATGCGATGATCGCGGTCGGCCTGCTGGCAGCGCTGGCCTGCGGCATGGCGATCGGCGCCGTCAACTACCTGCTGATCTGGGCGCTGCGCATTCCGCCGATCATCGCGACGCTATCGGCCAGCTTCGTCATCCAGTCGGTCGATATCAGCTATGGGCGGGGCCTGCAGATCAAGCCGCCGCCGGGCTTTGCCGATTTCACCAACTGGCAGATCTTCGGCATTCCGGTGCTGGCGATCCTCACCGTGCTGTTCACCATCGGCGCCGGCATCGTTTTGCAGCGCATGATCTACGGACGCTCGGTGCTGGCGATCGGCCAGAACATCCGCGCTGCCTGGCTGGCCGGCGTCAATGTCGGCCGCACCCGCTTCCTCACCTACACGCTGTCGGGCGCGCTCGGCGGCCTCGACGGCGCACTGCTCGCCGGCTATTTCCGCGGCGCCAATGTCGATATCGGCAATGAGTATCTGCTGGCCTCGATCGCCGTCGTCGTCATCGGCGGCACGTCGGTGGCGGGCGGCAAGGCCAATGTGCCGGGGGTCTGGGGCGCGGCACTGTTCCTGGTGCTGCTGTTGACCATGCTCAACACGTTCGGCGTGAGCGTCGGCGTCCGCCTGGTGCTGACCGGGCTGATCATCGTCGGCGTCATCACCGCCGCCGGTGGGCAGAAGGCGCTGCGCTAGCAAGAATCAGGTGAGGGCGATCGATCTTTCGATTTCATTTTTTCCCATTTCGAAGAGCGTTCCCCACGGGTTCTCGAAAAAAGAATGCTGTCAAGAACGAAGCTGTCTTCTCCGGACACTCCCTTCCTGATGTGCTGGATTTCTTCGCCAGCGCGCAAGCGCCGAATGATTTCGATGCCACGTATTCCGCGTTCTCGAACAGCTTTTTCCCAGAAGTCGTTGCTGAGCGGATTGCGAAATTTCAATTCAAATCGGCCAGTTCCGGACAACACCAGCCGAGACAACTCTTGCAGTCTATCGACCGTCGTGCGGACCGCCCATTTGATCGCTGTCGTTCTCACATAGAGGTCAAGATCCAGTAGGCAGTTCGCCAAAGCCTTGGCGATCGCTTCGTCGTAGTAGCCGGACGTAGACATGTAATTCACGAAGGCAACTCGGCAATCGGGGAGGGGGTCGCTTGCAAACTCCGTTGCCGGTATCTTCAGGACTTCGACTGCTTCGCCCAACTCGCCAAGGCAGTAAGCCGCGCGGAGCCGGTCGCTGGATTTCTCGGACTGCATGAGGCCGACGAGAAATTCCAGATCAACTCCTCGCCTCCATCTCCTTAGGAGTTCCTGCCCGGCTCTGTAGCTTAGATCGTGGTCATGATCGCCGTACCGGGCTTCGTCCATAAGAACGGCAGTGGACTCTCCCGCTAATTCTTTGGTCATTCCTGGTGTTGGCGACGGCCAAAATGTTGGTTGTGTTCGAATCGATACTCTCTACATCCAAAGCGACGTCGTCAATCGTTACCCGCCGGCTGACTCCACCGGCCGGTCCTGACGACCGATCGACCCGACGAAAACACCGGTTTCCATGAGAGCATTGGCGCTGTAAAGCCAATCGCGCCTTCGCCAGCATCGTTTGCAAGAGGTTTGCGTGTCCGATTTCGTCAGCACTACAAGGCACGGCAACGTCGCGGTGGTGAGCATCGACAATCCGCCGGTCAACGCGCTGAGCTTCCATGTGCGCGAGCCGCTGATGCAGGCGCTCGTTTCCCTGCGCGACGAGCCGTCGGTCGGAGCAATTGTGATAGCATGCGCCGGGCGGACCTTCGTCGCCGGCGCCGACATCACCGAATTCGGCAAGCCGGCGCGGCAACCGGACCTGGGCGCCCTAGTCGCCATGCTGGAAACCATCGCCAAGCCGACGGTCGCGGCCATTCACGGCACTGCGCTCGGCGGCGGCCTGGAACTGGCGCTCGGCTGCCATTTCCGTGTTGCCGACCGAGCGGCAAGGCTCGGCCTGCCGGAAGTCAAGCTCGGCCTGCTGCCGGGGGGCGGCGGCACGGTTCGCCTGCCGCGCCTGGTTGGTCCGCTGAAGGCACTCAACATGATCGTTTCGGGAACGCCGATCGGTGCGGCCGAGGCGCTCGCCGCCGGCCTGGTGGATGCCGTCTTCGATGGCGACCTGACCGCGCAAGCGGTGAGTTTCGCCAGCGAAACGGCCGCGAAAGGCGGTCCGTTCACACCGGTGCGCGACCGCAATGATCGCCTCGACCAGGCCGACTTGCCGGCGTTCGACAAGGAAGCGGCAGTGCTTGCCGGCAAAGCACGCGGCCTCGAGGCGCCGATCGCCTGTGCGCAGTCGGTCCGCAACGCCCTGACGCTGCCCTTCGACGAAGCGCTGGCGGCGGAGCGCGACCTGTTCGTCAAGCTTGTCGGCGGGGACCAATCACGCGCGCAGCGGCATTTGTTCTTCGCTGAACGTGAGGCGGCAAAGATTGCCGGCAAGGACGTCGTCAGGCGCAAGATCGCCCGGGTCGGCGTCATCGGCGCCGGCACGATGGGCGGCGGCATCGCCATGGCGTTCGCCAACGGCGGCGTCCCCGTGACCTTGCTGGAAGCGACGCACGAGGCTTTGCAGCGCGGGCTGGCGACGATCAACAAGAATTATGCCGTTTCCGTCATCCGCGGCTCGCTGAGCGAAGACGCCAAGCGCGAGCGGCTGGATTTGTTCAGGGGCAGCACCGACTATGCCGACCTCGCCGATTGCGACCTGATCGTCGAGGCCGTGTTCGAGGAAATGGCGGTCAAGAAGGAGGTATTCGGCAGGCTGGATGCCGTGGCCAAACCGGGCGCGATCCTCGCTACCAACACCTCCTATCTCGACGTCAGCGAAATCGCCGCTTCGACGTCGCGGCCGCAAGATCTCCTCGGCATGCATTTCTTTTCGCCGGCTAACGTCATGAAGCTTCTGGAAATCGTCCGCGCCGACAAGACTTCGCCCGACGTGCTGGCGACCATCGTCGATCTGGCACGGCGGATCGGCAAGGTGCCGGTCGTCGTCGGCGTCTGCCACGGCTTCGTCGGCAACCGCATGCTGGCGGCGCGCGGTGCGGAACTGGAGACGCTTCTGCTGGAAGGCGCAATGCCGCGCCAGGTCGACCAGGTGTTCACCGATTTCGGCTGGCCAATGGGGCCGTTCGAGATGAGCGATCTCGCCGGCCTCGACATAGGCTGGCGCAACCGCAAGGCGCGTGGCCAGACGGCCGTGATCGCCGATGCGTTGTGCGAACAGGGACATTTCGGCCAGAAGACCGGCAGCGGCTTCTATCGCTACGAAGGCGGTTCGCGCACGCCGCTGCCCGATCCCGATGTCGAGGCGCTGATCCGCAACAAGGCTGCCGAGCGCGGTGTTGCACCGCGCGCGATCGGCGCCGAGGAGATCATCGAGCGGACGCTCTATCCGATGATCAACGAGGGCGCCAAAATCCTCAAGGAAAAGATTGCCGCCCGCGCCTCCGATATCGACGTCGTCTGGGTCAACGGCTACGGCTACCCGGTCGGCAAGGGCGGGCCGATGTTCTGGGCGAGCCTCGAAGGCGTGGACAAGATCATCCGGCGGCTGGATCACTGGCACCAGCAGACCGGCAAGGATGTCTTTCGAGTGGCACCCCGGCTCAGGCAGATGGCCGAAACCGATTCCTGGGACGGCGCTGCCGGCTGAACTTGGGACTACCGAATCCGTGCGTCCATGATCTCGACAAAACGCGCGAACAGACCCGCCTGCGACTTTATCTTGAGCTTGCGGTAAATGTTGCGGCGATGAACTTTTACGGTTCCCGGCACGATGCGCATCGCCCTGGCAATCGATTCCGTGGAATGGCCCTGAAGCACCAGATCGACGACATGCTGCTCGCGCGGCGTGAGCGAAAGGCTCTTCCAGATGTGAGCACGTTCGAACTCACTGACCGGAGCAATCGCCTCGTCTTGCTTCGTCCCAACCGGTCCGTCAGCCGGAAGGGTAGGCCAGCGCAGCCTGACGAGGCTGATCACCGCAGGCGCCATGTCGCGCAGCAACCTGGCATCGGCGGTTCCGAACGGCCCCGAAGCGCGCAATCGCATTAGCGAGACCACCAGCGCGTCCTTTCCCGGCAGCGGCACGAAAAAGCCGACCTCCTCCGCAAGCCTGGTCTGGCTGTAATAGGAGCGGTAATATTCGCTGGCATAGAAGCGATCCGGCGCCAATTCGCGCATGCGCCAAAAGCCTTCCTTGCGCTCGACTGCCGCATGGTGGAACGGATCGAGCAGATAAGGCCCTTCCTGATAGAGCGCGACGAAGACGTGGCTTTCGGCCGGCGAGAATGTCTCGAACAGCAGCGGCGGGCGTGAGGCGCCGCGATAGCCGAAGATCACGCAATGATCGAAGCTGACATGCTGGCGGAGCCAGGCGACCATCGCCTTGCCGAAAAGCTCGCCGCTCGTCTCCCGCGTCGCTGCGATGAGCGCAGCGAGCCGGCTGTATTCATCCCTGCGTGAAACGCCCAATTCATACCCCTCCAGACGAGAAAATAGATGAAATATACCACCTGGGAGGTATATACTAGCCGCCATTGGCTCTGATAGCGTTTCGAGACCAACTAGCCGCTGGAGCCCGCAGCTTTGACCGCAGTGCCCGACATCGAGTTTCGCGGGGTCACCAAACGCTACGGCAGCGTGATCGCGGTCAGCGGCATCGATCTTGCCATCCCGCCGTCTGCCTTTGTCGCGTTGCTCGGGCCGTCCGGCTGCGGCAAGACAACCTGTTTGCGCATGATCGGCGGTTTCGAACAGCCAAGCGAAGGTGTGGTATTCATCCGTGGCCGCGACATGGCCGGCACGCCGCCCTATCGGCGGCCGGTCAACATGGTGTTCCAGCAATATGCGTTGTTTCCGCATCTGGATGTGGCGGACAACGTCGCCTATGGCCTACGCCAGGCGCGGCCGCGCCTGTCGTCGCGGGAGATCAGCCTGAAGGCAGGCGAGGCGCTCGCCATGGTTCGGCTTGCCGGCTATGGACGCCGCAAGATCCATGAGCTTTCCGGCGGCCAGCAGCAGCGTGTCGCCCTGGCGCGGGCGCTGGTCAACAAGCCGGCGGTGCTGCTGCTCGACGAGCCCCTGGCGGCGCTCGACAAGAAGCTGCGCACCGACATGCAGATAGAGCTGCAGAACCTGCAGCGCGAGATCGGCATCACCTTCGTCCTGGTCACCCACGATCAGGAAGAGGCACTGTCGATGAGCGATTTCGTCTGCGTCATGAATGGCGGGCGCATCGTCCAGCTTGGGCAGCCGAGCGAAATCTACGACGAACCCGCCGACCTCTTCGTCGCCGATTTCGTCGGCAAGACCAATCTCTTGAGCGGCAAGGTCGTCGGGCTCTCGGGCAAGCTCGTCGAGGTAGCGCTTGCCGACGGCACCGTCATCGCCGCGCGCAAGCGCACTTCGCTAGCCCAGGGCGAAGCCGTCTCGGTAAGCCTGCGTCCTGAATCCTTAAGTCTCGGCGCGCCCGGAAGCGGCCGGCTGAACGGGCTTGTCCGCAACCGGATCTTTCTCGGTTCCACCGCGGAATATGCAATCGAGGTCCAAGGCATCGGGACGCTGCTCGCCAAGGCCGATCATCTGGTTGGCGGTGGAAATCTCTTCAAGCCGGGTGAACCCGTCGCCGTCGGCTTTACAGCCGGAACGCCGCTGGCGTTTCCGGAGAATAACGGGACCAACCAGAGGGAAAACAAAAATGTCGAAATCGTATCGTGACGGACTGCCGATAAGCCCTGAAAAATTCGTCGACCAGTTGATGCGCCTCAAGCGCGGTTCCATCGGCCGCCGCGAGTTCCTTGGCCTCACCGGCCTAGGCATCGCAACGGCAGTAATGGCCCGCGAACTCGGCATCATGCCGTCGCCAGCCTTCGCCCAGGAGGGGCTTGGCGACCGCATGTCGATTGCCACCTGGCCCAATTATCACGACCCGGCGACGTTCGAGAATTTCAAGGCCGAAACCGGCGTTGCCGTCGAGGTGAACGTGTTCGGGTCAAACGAGGAGATGCTGGCCAAGCTGCAGGCCGGCGCCTCGGGCTGGAGCCTTTTCGTTCCGACCAACTACACGATCTCGACTTACAAGAAGCTTGGCATCATCGAAGCGCTGGATATGGCCAAGCTTGCCAATTATGACGGCTCGCAAGAAGACCCGCGCTTCACTGGGGAAGGCACCATCGACGGGGTGACCTACGCTGTGCCGAAGAATTGGGGCACCACCGGATTTGCCGTCAACACCAAGAAACTGACCAAGCCGATGACGAGCTGGAAGGAATTCTGGGACACGGCCATGGCGGAGGGCGACGGCCGGACCATGGTTCATGATTACCAGCTGACCACGATCGGCAACGCGCTGAAATATTTCGGCTTCTCGTTCAACTCGCTGAGGCCGGAGGAACTCGCCAAGGCGGAGGAATTGCTGCTGAAGGTCAAGCCGCATCTGTTCGCGGTCTCTAGCGACTACCAGCCGTCGATGCGTGCCGGCGACGCGTGGATGACGATGTGCTGGACCAATGACGGGGCGCAGCTCCACCGCGACATCCCCGAAATCGCCTACGTGCTTGGCAAGGAAGGCGGCGAGATCTGGACCGACTTCTACGCAATACCCAAGGATGCGCCGAACAAGCCTGCCGGCTATGCCTTGCTCAACTATTTGATGAACCCGAAAGTCGCGGTCAAGGAGCACCTGGCCAACGGTGCGCCTTCCACCGATGCGCGGGTCAATGCGCTGCTGCCCAAGGAGGTGCTGGACAATCCGATCCTCTATCCGGCGGCGGATCTGCTGAAGCCGCTCGAATTCGGTGCGGCTGCGACGCTAACCGATCCGGGCCGGGCCGAATTGATGGCACGCTTCAAGTCGGCTTGAACCGGGCAGGCCACAGGCTCGATGCAGGCAACTCCCCGGCGGACAGATGTCCGCCGGCACCCGGGCGGTTTTTTCAATGCGCAGCAACGTCCTCCGTCACAATCTCCTGACCGCCCTGCTGCTCGGTCCAGCAACGGCGTGGCTGGTGGTGTTTTTAGTTTTGCCGTTCGTGGCGATTGCCGTTTTCAGCGTCGGCGAGCGGGCGCCGGAAGGCGGCTATCAGGCCGCTTTCACCTTGGCGCAGTTTGCCAATCTTCCGGCGCGGGCGACCGCCTTCTGGAACACCATGGTGCTGGCGCCGGCGGGCGCACTGGCCTGTCTTCTCGTTGCCTATCCGGTCGCCTATTACCTCGCTTTGCGCGCACCCGAACGGTGGCGGCTGATCCTGCTGGCGCTTGTCGTCATCCCGTTCTGGACCAGCCTGCTGATGCGAACCTATGCCTGGATGTATGTGCTTGGCGGGCGCGGCATCCCAGCTCTGCTGGCCTATGTCGGGATGGAGGACGTGCGGCTGATCAACACGCCGGGAGCGGTTCTGCTCGGCATCGTCTATGGTTATCTGCCGCTGATGATCCTGCCGATCTATGTCAGCCTCGAGCGGCTCGACCGCCGGCTGCTGGAGGCCTCCGCCGATCTCGGCGCGACGCCGATCTCGACATTCCTCGGCGTGACGCTGCGGCTGTCGCTGCCAGGTGTGATGACCGGCTTCTCGCTGGTCATGATCCTGCTGCTCGGCGAATATCTGATCCCGACGCTACTCGGCGGCGGCAAGGTCTTCTTCATCGGCAACGCGCTGGTCGATCTGTTCCTGCAATCGCGCAACTGGCCATTCGGATCGGCAATCGCCATCACACTTGTGGCGGTTTCAGTGGTCGTGCTGCTTGCCGCGAACCGCATTTCGACCCGGCTTTCGGGTGCCCGCCGGGTGGACCTGATCTGATGCGTGCCTTCGTCGTTGCGGTCTTTGCCTTTCTCTACCTGCCGATCGCGCTGGTGGTGCTGTTTTCGTTCAACGCCGGCCACCACGCCAGCGAGTTCACTGGCTTCTCGGTGCAATGGTACGGCAAGGCCCTGGCAAACCCGTTCCTGGTCGAAGCGCTGAAGAACAGCCTGTTCATCGCCACGACCAGCGCCTTGCTGGCGGCGCTGTGCGGCACGGCGGCCGCGCTTGGCCTGGCGCGTGTCGGCGCGCGGACGCGAGCCGTGTTCGATGCGCTTTTGGGTGCTGCGATCGTCGTTCCTGGTGTCGTCATCGGCATCTCGACGCTGGTCGCGCTGGTCCAGCTATTCGGGGTGGTCAACCCGTTTGTCGCTTCGCTGTGGCCGAACGACCAGCCACCGCGCCTGGCGCTCGGCTATGGCTCGATCATCGCCGCGCACGGGCTGTTTTCGATGGCGCTGGTGGCGATGATTGTCGGCACGCGCCTCGGCAGCCTCGACCGCAATCTGGTCGAGGCCTCGAGCGATCTTTACGCTACCCCGCTGACGACGTTCCGCAGCATCGTGTTGCCGCAGATCATGCCGGCGGTGATCGCCGGCTTCCTGCTCGCCTTCACATTCTCCTTCGACGATTTCATCGTCGCTTTCTTCGTCGCCGGCGCACAGACGACATTGCCGATCTATGTCTTCGCCTCGATCCGGCGCGGGGTCACGCCGGAGATCAATGCCATCGCGACGATCGTGCTCGTCGCCTCCGTTCTGCTCGTGGTGCTTGCCCAATGGCAACTGCGGCAACGAAAACCATCACACTGAAAGATAGAAAACATGATTCTGAGAGATCGCATCGCCGTGGTGACGGGTGCCGGGTCGGGGATCGGGCGTGCCGGCGCCATGAGGATGGCCAGGGAAGGCGCGCTCGTGGTGATCGCCGACAGGGACCAGGCGGCGGGGGAAGCAACCGCTTCCGACATTCGTGCGGCCGGCGGTCGGGCCGAGGCCATCGCCACCGACGTCGGCGAGGATGCGGCGGTCGAGCAGCTCATTGCGGGAACGCTGGGCCGGCATCGACGGATCGACATCCTGCACAATCATGCCGGGATCCAGGTCGGCGGCACGCTGACCGAAGTCGGCGCCGACGGCATGGATGCCTCCTGGCGGATCAATGTGCGGGCGCAGTTCCTCGCGGCCAGGCTGGTCATGCCGTCGATGATCGCGCAAGGCGGCGGGGTGATCCTGAATACCGCCTCCAATTCGGGTGTGTTCTACGACCGCGAAATGATTGCCTACGCAACGTCAAAACATGCAGTGGTGGCGATGACCCGGCAGATGTCGCTCGACTATGCCAAACACAATGTCCGCATCAACGCGCTGTGCCCCGGCTGGGTCGATACGCCCTTCAACGAGCCGTTCATCGCGCAGATGGGCGGGCGGGCGGCGATCGAGAACTATGTCCGCACCAAAATTCCCATGCAGCGCTGGGCCAGCGCGGAGGAAATCGCCGAAGCGATCCTGTTCCTCGTCTCCGACCGCTCGTCCTTCATGACCGGTCAGGCGCTGGTGATCGACGGTGGAGAAAGCATCGGCTGATCCGCCGCTCCCGGTGGGCGGCAGCTGAAATTCTCTTTGGCCTAACGGTCGGCGGCGAGATGTGCTTTCGTCTCAAGGAGAATGCGGCCAACATGGCTGGGTCGGGAGCAGAAATCATCAGCGCAAACGGGAAGGCTGCATAATGGCCGAGGCCTATATCTGCGACTACATCCGCACGCCGATCGGACGCTTCGGCGGTTCGTTGTCGGCGGTCCGTGCCGACGATCTCGGCGCGATACCTCTGAGGGCGCTGGTCGAGCGTAATTCGGGCATCGACTGGGCCGCCATCGACGATGTCGTCTATGGCTGCGCCAACCAAGCCGGCGAGGACAATCGCAATGTCGCGCGCATGGCGCTGCTGCTGGCCGGCCTGCCCAAGGAGGTTTCCGGCTCGACCGTCAATCGTCTCTGCGGTTCGGGCATGGATGCGGTGATAATTGCTGCCCGCGCCATCAAGGCCGGCGAGGCGGAGCTGATGATATCAGGCGGCGTCGAATCGATGAGCCGCGCTCCGTTCGTGCTGCCGAAGGCAGAGACCGCCTTTTCGCGCAATGCCGAGATTTACGACACCACGATCGGCTGGCGCTTCATCAATCCGCTGATGAAGAAGCAATACGGCGTCGATTCGATGCCGGAGACCGGCGAGAACGTGGCGGAAGAGTTCGCTGTCTCCCGCGCCGACCAGGACGCATTTGCCGTGCGCAGCCAGGACAAGGCTGTAGCCGCACAAGCCAATGGCCGGCTGGCAAAGGAAATCACGCCGGTGACGATCGCGCAGCGCAAGGGCGATCCGGTCGTTGTCGACAGAGATGAGCATCCCCGCGGGGGCACGACGGTCGAGGCGCTGGCCAAATTGCCGACGCCCTTCAGGCAAGGCGGTACGGTCACGGCCGGCAACGCGTCGGGCGTCAATGACGGCGCGGCGGCGCTGATCGTCGCCTCGGAAACCGCCGTGAAAAGATACGGGTTGACGCCGATCGCCCGTATTCTCGGTGGTGCCACCGCCGGCGTCGCTCCGCGCATCATGGGCATCGGTCCGGTGCCGGCCACGCAGAAGCTGTGTGCCCGGCTCGGCCTGGAGCCGCAACAGTTCGATGTCATCGAGCTCAACGAGGCCTTTGCCTCGCAAGGCATCGCCGTGCTGCGCCAGCTCGGCATTGCCGAGGATGCGGCGCACGTCAACCCGAATGGTGGCGCCATCGCGCTCGGCCATCCGCTCGGCATGTCCGGCGCGCGCATCACCGGCACGGCGGCATTGGAACTGCGCGAACGCGGCGGCCGCTACGGCCTCGCCACCATGTGCATCGGGGTCGGCCAGGGGATCGCGGTGGCGCTGGAGAGATTGTGAGCAAGCGTCGATTTGCCGGGCCATTTAATGGCGCGTTCCGCCCACTCAAATTTGACCATGTGGACAAAAGCCGGGCACCGCTCCATAGTTCCTTCGCCGATATTCCAGAGAAGAGAGCCGGCTCGACACGGCGCCAATCAGAGGGGCATGCAATGGACAACGGGAAGAGCAGAATCCAATCGAAACGCGAAGGGCTTTCGCGACGCAACGTGCTGGAGCTGGGCGCGCTCGGCCTAGCGGCAGCGATGCTGCCTGGCAGCGCCTTTGCCAAGACCAAGAAGCTGAAAGTGGCGGCGATCTTCGCCACGCCGATCGAGGAGCCGTGGGACAACCAGATCCATGTTGCCCTGCAGAAGGCCGAGAAGGAACTCGGCATCGAATACAAATGGTCGGAGAAGGTGCAGACCGCCGATTTCAGCCGCGTCATGCGCGAATATGCGCAAGGCGGCTATGAGCTGGTGCTGGGCGATGCCTTCGCCGCCGAGCGCGAATCGCGCAGGACCGCCAAGCAGTTCCCGAAGACCGCCTTCCTGTTCGGCTCCGGCGCCGGGCCGGCCGAGCCGAATTTCGGCGTTTTCGACAACTGGATCCATGAGCCGGCCTATCTGTCCGGCATGATCGCCGGAAAGATGTCGAAATCGGGCACGATCGGCGCCGTCGCGGCGATGGGCATTCCGGAAGTGAACCGGCTGGTCAACGCCTTCTTTGCCGGCGCCAGGGAGGTCAATCCCAACATCAAGAAGAAGGTCGCCTTCATCGGCTCGTTCTTCGATCCGCCAAAGGCAAAGGAAGCGGCTGTCGCCCAGATCGACGCAGGCGTCGACGTCATCTATGCCGAGCGCTTCGGCGTCATCGAAGCGGCGGCGGAGAAGAAGATCCTCGCCATTTCCAACATGTCGGACCAGTCGAGCCTCGGCCCCGACACGGTGATCACCGGGCCGGTCTGGGATATGTATCCGACCGTCGAGCAGGCGATCAAGCTGGTCAAGGCCGGCGTCTTCACCGCGCAGGATTACGGCGATTTCTCGCGCATGGCCAAGGGCGGCTCCTACCTCGCGCCCTACCACAAGTTCGACAAGACGCTGCCGGCCGAGGTCAAGGAACTGGTCGAGAAGAAGAAGGCCGAGATCCTCGACGGCAATTTCCGCGTCGACGTCGATGAGAATACGCCGGTCTCGGACTGAGCGGCGCATCCCTCCCCCTTGAGGGGAGGGTGGCCCGCAGGGCCGGGTGGGGTCCTCGGCGACGCGCTCCATCTTTTTCGGTCTAAACGTCGAGGCAGCTGAGGGGACCCCCCGCCTCGCTTCGCTCGGCACCCTCCCCTCAAGGGGGAGGGATATCGGCGTCAACGCCACCAGGATCCCGCCTTGTCAACGCCTGCCCCTCTCATCGAAATGCGCGGCATCTCCAAGAGCTTTGGCGCCGTCAAGGCGAACGAGGCCGTCGATCTCAGCGTCGCGCCGGGTGAAATCCTCGGGCTGCTCGGCGAAAACGGCGCCGGCAAGACGACGCTGATGAACGTGCTGTTCGGCGCCTATGCGCCCGATGCCGGCGAGATCCTGGTGCAGGGCCGGTCGGTGGCGATCAACAGTTCGGCCGATGCGCTGGCCGCCGGCATCGGCATGGTGCACCAGCATTTTCATCTCGCACCGCGGCTTTCGGTGCTGGAGAACCTCTTGATCGGCATTCCCGGCAGATCGGGCCGGATCGACCGCGCCGGCGGGCTGGCGCGGCTCGCCGAGATCGGCCGCCAGCACGGGCTGACGCTCGACCCGGACCTCCCCGTCTCGGCGCTGTCGGTCGGCGAGCAACAGCGGCTCGAAATCGTCAAGGCGCTGTTTCGCGGCGCAAGGCTGCTGATCCTCGACGAGCCGACGGCGGTGTTGGCACCGACCGAGGTCGACGGGCTGTTTTCGGCGCTGCGCTCGATGGCGGCACAAGGGCTCGGCATCATCTTCATCTCGCATAAGCTCAACGAGGTGCGAGCGCTGACGCATCGCTGCGTCGTGCTCCGGCATGGGCGCGTTGCCGGCGACGTCGATGCGCCGGCCAGCACCACGTCCTCGGAGATGGCGCGGCTGATGTGCGGCCACGAGATCGTGCCTCCGGCCAGAGGACCGTCGATGCCCGGTGCGGCCGTGCTGACCCTCGACGGTATCTCGACATCGCATCATTCCGGCATGGCGCTGCGCGATGTTTCGCTGTCGGTTCGTGGCGGCGAGATCCTTGGCATCGCCGGCGTCTCCGGCAATGGCCAGCGCGCGCTTGCCGAGGTCATCTCCGGCGTGCGTGCGCCCGATGCCGGGAAGATGACCATAGCCGGCAAAACGGTTTCGCGGTTCTCGCCGAGCACAGTGCAGGCGCTCGGCCTCGGCCGCATCCCGGAAGACCGTATGACGACAGGGCTGGTCACCAATCTGCCGCTCGCCGATTCGATGGTGCTGCCGCGCATCGGCACGGCGGCGTTCAGCCGCAACGGCCTGATCAAGCCGGATGCGATCCGCGCCTTCGCCGAGGCGCAGATCAAGGCCTACGATATACGTTGCCCCGGGCCGATGACGCGCGCCGGGGCGCTTTCCGGCGGCAATCTGCAAAAGGCGCTTCTGGCGCGCGAACTCGCTTTCGATCCGAAGGTGCTGATCGTTTCGCAGCCGACTCGCGGCCTCGACATCGGCGCCGCGCGCTTCATCCACGAAAAATTCCTCGACATGCGCGCCAAGGGCTGCGGCATCATCCTCATCGGCGAGGATCTGGAAGAATTGCTGATGCTCTCGGATCGTATCGCGGTGATGTATGAGGGCCGCATCGTCGGCACGCTGAACAGCGCCGACGCCAGCATTGCCAGACTCGGGTTGATGATGACCGGAGCGGAGGGCCATGCCTGATGTTCCGTCTCGAGGCCCGCACCTCAACGCCCGCCTGGTTCAATCTGGCGCTGCCGCTGCTCGCCATCGGCGCGACGCTGACACTGTGCAGCGGCCTCATCGCACTGGCCGGCGCCGGCGTCGTCGAGGCGTATGGCGTTATGTTTTCGGCGTCGCTGGGCGACAGCTACGCCGTCACCGAAACGCTGGTGCGTGCCGCGCCAATGATCTTCACCGGACTGGCCGTGGCGGTCGCCTTCCGGGCCAAATTCTGGAACATCGGCGCCGAAGGGCAATTGCTGGCTGGTGCGGTGGCGAGCTGTGCCGTCGGTGCAATCCCGATGCCGGGGCCGCTCGCCATGCTGCTGATGGCGCTGGCGGGCGCTGCCGCCGGCGCGGCCGTCGCCCTGATCCCCGCCACGCTGCGGGTAAAATTCAGGGTCGATGACGTGGTCAGCTCGCTGCTGCTCAACTCGGTCATTTTCTACGCACTGATGGCGCTGATCGAGGGGCCATGGAAGGACAGTTTCAGCGGCTACCCGATCTCGCCGCCGATCGAGGATACGGCCAATTTTCCGGTGCTGCTCGAAGGCACGCGGCTGCATCTCGGGGTCGTCGCGGCGCTGGTCGCCGCACCGGTCGTCTGGTTCGTGGTCGCGCGTACGACGCTCGGCTTCCGCATCAGGGTCACCGGCGAAAACCCCGAGGCGGCGCGCTATGGCGGCATCAATGTCGAGCGGGTGCTGATTTCGACGGCGCTGGTGTCTGGCGCATTGGCCGGCCTTGCGGGCGTCGGCGAGGTCGGCGGCGTGCATTTCCAGGTGATGAGCGACATCTCGCCGGGCTATGGCTATTCCGGCATCGTCGTCGCCATGCTGGCGAGGCTCAATCCGCTCGGCGTCGTGCCGGCGGCGATCTTCCTTGCCGCGGTGATGACCGGCGCCGAGGCGATGTCGCGGGCGACCGGCGTTCCGGCCTTCCTCAGCGATGTCATCCAGGGAACGGCGCTGCTCGCCATGCTGGTGGCGCTGCTGTTCACCGCCTATCGCATCCGTCGCGTGGGAATAGCCAAATGAGCGTGGTGCTGGAGCAAATCTTCCAGGTCGGCTTCCTCGCCGCGATCATCCGCATCGCCACGCCGCTGGCCTTCGCGACGCTGGGCGAGATGTTCTCCGAGCGCGCCGGGGTGCTCAATCTCGGCATCGAAGGCATCATGCTTTTGTCGGCGATGACCGGCTTCACCGCGGCGAGCCTCAGCGGCAGCCTCTGGCTTGGCGTGCTAGCGGCGGTGTTGACCGGGGCGCTGATGGGCGCCGTGCACGCGCTGTTCACTGTAGCGCTCGGCCTCAGCCAGCATGTCTGCGGCATCGGCGTGACGCTGTTTAGCTCCGGCCTTGCCTATTTCCTCTACCGGCTGATCTTCGGCCAGCAATCGGTACCGCCGAACATCAAGGGGTTCGAGACGCTGCCGATCCCGATCCTGTCCGGCATTCCGGTGCTCGGGCCGGCGGTGTTCAACCAGTTTTCGCTGGTCTACATGGCGATGCTGTCTATTCCCCTGGCCGCCTTCGTGCTCTACCGCACGCCGTGGGGCCTGTCGGTCCGCATGGTCGGCGAAAACCCGCGCGCCGCCGATTCGGCCGGCGTCAGCGTCATCGCTACGCGCCTCCAGGCGGTGATCCTCGGCGGTGCCTTGATGGGGCTGGCCGGTGCCTTCCTGTCGATGGCGCAGTTCAACGCCTTCACCTTCGGCGTGGTTTCGGGGCGTGGCTGGGTGGCAATCGCGCTCGTCGTTTTCGGCCGCTGGGATCCGTGGCGATCGGCAGGCGCGGCACTGCTGTTTGCCTTCGTCGATGCCCTGCAGTTGCGCATGCAGGCGAGCGGGCTTGGCCACATCCCCTACGAGGCCTTCCTGATGCTGCCGTTCATCTTCACCATCGTCGCTATGGCGGTGATGTCGCGCAATGCGGTGGCCCCGTCGGCGCTGCTCAAGCCGTTCCGGCGCGAAGAGCGGTAGCGGCGCTTCGCCTTTCACATCGCGGTGAAGCCGTTATCGACGAACAGATGGGCGCCGTTGACGAAGCTGGCCTCGTCGCTGGCCAGGAACAGGGCTGCCTTCGCGACCTCTTCCGGCTCGCCGATCCGCCCTTGCTGCGCCGCCATTGCCGCGTCGGAGACATCGACGCCGAGTTTGTCGAGATCGGCGACCTCGCGCAGGCCATGCGGTGTCCTGATGAAGCCTGGACAGACCGCATTGCAGCGGATGTTGCGGTCGCGGAACTCGACGGCGATGGCACGCGCGAACATATGGCAGGCGCCCTTGGTGGTGTCGTAAAGCACCTCCATCGGCGTCGCCGCCACCGCCGAGATCGACGAGGTGCAGACGATGGAACCGCCGCCGGCGGCGATCATGCCGGGCAGCACAGCACGCGTCATCAGGAACATCGAACGCACATTGACGGCATGCAGCCAGTCCCATTCCTGCAGCGTGGTCTCCAGGAAGGGTTTGATGACGAGGGTGCCGGCATGGTTGAACAGAACCGTGACCGGGCCGAATTTTTCCGTCGCGCCCTTCACCGCCGTTTCGACCTGCGCCTCATCCGATACGTCAGCGACCCAGTGCTCGGCGACATGGCCGCGTTGCCTGATTGCCGCCGCGGTAGCCGCCGCCGCTTCGCCGTTGCGGTCGACGATCGCCACCTTGGCGCCCTCGGCCGCGAAAAGCTCCGAGGCCGCACCGCCCATTCCTGTCGCGCCACCCGAAATGATGGCGACCTTGCCGGCCAGTCTTGTCCCCATGGTTTGCTCCCTGCTGCCTTGCCGTGACGTCGCGGCTTTCCGCTGAAGCGATGCTATCCCTCATCCATTGGATGGCCAAGGAGCCACAGACACATGGACCTGACGTTTCCTGCCGTCACCCCGGCATGCCGCAAAAGGCAGCGCTAAGCAGTAAAAGCACTAACTTGTCCGCCGTTTGGAGAAAATTGTTCTAAGGATCGCGCGAAAATAGCACTCGACAAAGTCTACTGATTTTATAGATTAAGCGCCGAGACGGAGGTCGATATGTCCTATAGCCAGAACGCTCAGACTGCCCGCAAAGGCCAAAGGCTGGGTTCCGACCAGGTGTGGCGGCCGGCCTATGCCGGTGCTTTCGCCTATCTCGTCTTTGCCCTTGCGTTTGTATTCACCGGGGCAGTGGTACTGGGGCTGATCCCCTGATTGTCAAGGCTCTGATCATCGAGGCTTCCTCGGGATAGCGGCCTGCCGTTTGCAGAAATTCCGGAGTTGATGAACCGAATGCCGGTGTGCATTTGCGCGCCCTGATTCCAACGTGATGGAGGAGATGGCAATGCCGATCGAGTTCACGCATGTTCCCGGTAAGATCCACGCTGCCGACGCCAGCTTTTTCTATGACTTTGTCGAGACCGCGACGAAGCTGTCACTGATCGAGGATGCTGGATTCCAGAGGATCGTCATCGACGACCAGGCCGGGCTGCTGACCAATATGGACCTTGCCGCCCAGACGCTGGACCGGACCTCGTCCCTGGAGGTCGTGCTCACGCATTGGGCAGGCGTGATCGAACCAACCGTGGCGGCGCGACAACTCGCTGCCCTCGACGCGAGAAGCGGTGGCCGGCTGTCGCTCAGGATGCTCAGCGAGCCGCTGAGCGACGACGATGCCGAGGCACGTCCGGCCGGCCATACGGTGGTCTGGCAACGCATCGATGAATATCTGGTGCTGCTGAAGCGGTTGTGGTCGAACGACAGGCCGTTCGACCATGAAGGCACCTTTTACAGCATCAAAGGCGGCTATGTGCCGCGCAAGGGGCCGCATGGTGCCGATGTGACCATCCGCATGGGCGGGCAGTCGGGCACTGCGCTCAGGGTCGCGGGCAGGCATGCGGACGTGTTCGAGCTGGCGCCTGGCTCGCTTGCAGAAATCCGCCAGTCAATGGAGCGCGTACGCCGCGCTGCTGCCGAACACGGCCGGGCCGGCAAGCTGCGTTTCGCGCTTCCCGTCCGAATCCGTTCGGAAGACAAACCGGCCGCTTCCTGCCAGAAGGCGCTCGAACTTGCCGGGCCGCCGGCGCAGGTCGCGCTTTCGCTGCTTTCCTACGCCGCTTTGGGGATCAAGGAGTTCATGATCGTCGGCGTCGACAGGCCACGCGAGATTGCGACCGCCGGCCGCGAGGCGATCGCGCTCTTGCGCAATTCGCTGACACGGCGCGAGGCCGATGTCCCTCAGCCGGGGGCGTTTGCGTCACGCGCGACACAGGGAGCACGCGCCGGCTGGTGAAGAGCCTCCGTCGTCCCGCGCCTTGGTGACGGGTCTACCACCATTCCGGGAAAGCCGCGTGAGCCGCCCTGGCCAGCGTCGGTATTTCCTGATCGGGAACGGAGCTGTAGGGCCAGAGCAGTCGTGGGCCGAGCGGCGCCCAGCCGCCGGCCGCCGCCATCGCCTTATCGAGTGCTGCATCACCGACATTGTAACGGGTGCGAAACGGTAGGACATGTGCGGCGAGGAAGGCCTGTATGCGGGCCTCGAGTTCGGCAGCTGCGGCCATGTCGGTGCGGATCATCTGCCACCACTGCACCGCGCCCTTCGGGTTGAGGCAGGCAACATTGGAGTAGCTGCCATGGGCTCCCCCGGCATAGCCTGTTGCCAGCGTGTGGCCGGGGACGAAGACGGAAAATCCGTCCAGTCTGCGGCGCGTGTCGGCATACCAGCCGGCGTCGCCGCCCGGCAGCTTGGCGCCGACCAGCGATGGCACGGCCGCACGCAGACTGGCGATGCCGTCGAGCGTCAGGCGGCGCTTGGCGTGCGGCGGGTTGTAGAGCACCAGCGGCGTTTCGGGCGCGGCCTCGCAGAGGCCGCCGGCAAAACGCATGATCTCGTCGTCACTGGGCGGCCACCAGTCGGGCAAGGTGAATTGAGCCGCCGTCGGGCGAAGTCCGGCGACCCGCGTCAGTCGCTCCAGCGCGACGCGCGGATTGGACTGGCTGATGCCGATCTGGAAAGGAAGGCGCGCGCGGCCGGCTATGGTTGCGACCAACTCACAAAGCCGGTCGAATTCGGGCTCGGTCTGGCAATGGAATTCGCAGGCCGTGCCATTGGAATAGACGCCGTCGACGCCTGAGGCGCAGAGCCGGGCGATCGTCTCTTCCGTCGCCTGCCAGTCGATCGCTCCGCGATCGTCGATGGCCAGCATCACCGCGCCCCAGATGCCGCGCGGTGCGTGTGCGGGCAAGCGGGCCAGATGGTCGTCGAGGTCAGCGTCCACCGGCGATCTCGTGTTCGCGGCGGGTTTCGTTCGACGCGAAGGCAGCCTCGATAATGGCGATGATCTTGCGCGCATAGATGCCGTCGACCGGCACCGGCGTGTCATCGGCAATGGCATCGCGCATTGCGCTCCATTCGCGCACCAGCGCGTTATGCATCCAGTTCGGCTCAAAGGAACCGGGCAGCTCGGTCCAGACCGTCTCGCGGCCAAGCATGGTGCCGCGGTCCATGTCGATGCGCAGCGTTCCCCGCTCGCAGACCAGATCCATGGCATAGGTGGTGGCGCCGGTGCGATAGCCGACGCTCTGCACCTGGCCGATGCCGCCGCCGGCGAAGCGCAATCCGAGCAGAGCGCTGTCGTCTGCTTCTTGGTCATGGAACTTGGCGCCGAGCATGCCGCTCACCGACACGACATCGTCATCCATCAGCCAGACCAGGCGATCGACCGCGTGGATGCCGGCCGTCAACAGCATGCCGCCGCCGGTCGCCTTGCGCAGATGCCAGTCGCGGCGATTGTGCTCCATCCACAGCTTGATGATCCAGCTCGATCCGGCGAGCGGCCGGCCGAGCTCGCCTTCCTCCAGAATTTGCCTGGCCGCCATGCAGGGCAGGGCGAAATGCATGAGGTGGGCGACCATCAGCTTGACGCCACCCTTGGCCACGGCGGCGTTGATCGTATCGCAGGCAGCCACCGTCGGCGCCATCGGTTTTTCGAGCAGGATATGCTTGCCGGCCTTTGCCGCGCCGATGGCCATTTCGGCATGGAGATGGTGCGGGCTGGCAATGAGGACCGCATCGACCTCCTTGTCGTCCAGCAGCCTTCGCCAGTCCGCGTAGCCGCGGCCGCCATGTTCAGCGGTGAATTGCTGCAGTGCGTCGGCATTTCCTCGAGAGGCGGCGACGAGGCGAATGCCGCCAACCTCAGGGATTGCCCGCGCATGGGCTGCGCCGAAATCGCCGGCGCCGATAATTCCTATTCCAATCATGGTCCTGCCTTTTGATAAGCGGCGTCGATCAGCGACATCGCCGCAACATAATCTTCGATGGACACCGGCGGAGGCGCCTTTCTGGCCAGCCGGTCAAGCGTATCGCGCATGAACAGACGATAGCGCGTTGCCGGCAGTTCGACCGGCAAGTCGACGATTGCCGCGTCGTCGAGCGTTGCGCAGATAACATGGTCGCCATGATCGATGAGGGTGGCATTGGCACTGACGATACGCCACTCGAAGTCACCGCCGGGGCGCATCGAAGCAAAGGTGTAACCGGCCTCGACGATGAACAGCGCGCCGGCCTCGTCTTCCAGCACCAGAAGTGCGTGATCCTCGACCGGGCCGGGATGGATGCGGTTCGCGATCGAAACGCTTTTCAGGCCGAGCTTGCCGGTTGCGAGGCTGAGTGCCGCGTCGACGCCGTGTATGCCGAGATTCCTCAACGCACCCCCGCCACCAACCGCCGGGTCGAGCACCCAGGCGACACCGTCGGCGATGTAGCGTTGCGGCGGGCCGTTGACCAGCCGGAACTGGCAATGCGCCACGGGGCCGGCGCGACCTTGCCGGCGCAACCTTTCAAGGCCGGCAACGGCCGGCCCGAAACGGTTGGGCAGGGGAACAGCGACAAAAGCCTGGTGCTGCCTGGCAAGGTCGCGCAGCGCCATCAGTTCCCTCGTATGGCTGGCCGCCGGCTTCTCCAGGATCAGCGGTATCCTTGCCGCGATGATCGCAAGTGCCCGCGCCGGCACCATCGAAGGGTGCCCCATCAACAGGATCGCATCCGGCGGGCTGGAGAGTATCTCCTTGAAATCTTCGATAAACGGCAGGTCGTGGTGCGCGGCGAACGCTTGCGCTTGGCCAGGATCCTCGTCCCAGATACCGGCGATCTCCGTGCCACAAAAGCGTGCGGCGTCGAGGTATATTTCGGCGTGCCAGTGGCTCGAGCCGGCGAGGGTAATCTTCATTCGGAGGCAGCAGGTTTGTTATGGGCTTGCAGGATATCCTACAAGTGGCTATACGACAAGCGGCGGGCAAGCTTCAGCGGATGATGAAAGCAGTGGGATGGCGGAACTGAAGTCGATCGAACCGTTGAGCAGACCGCCGCTGCTTCACGTCACCGTGCAGGAAAGCCTCAGGGCCTATATCGAAAGCAACCAGCTCAAGGCAGGCGATCCCCTGCCGCCGGAGACGTTCCTGGCGCAGCGGCTCGGCGTCGGCCGCAACTCCGTGCGGGAAGCCATCAAGGCGCTGGAATCGATCGGCATCCTGGAGACGCGACGCGGCATCGGCGTGTTCGTCAAGGAGTTCTCGTTCAAGCCGCTGCTGGATAACCTGGCCTACGGTTTGCAGGATTCGCTGCGCGATGTCGAAGAGTTGCGCGAAATCCGTCGCGTGCTGGAAACCGGCCTCATCGCCAAGACGATCGAGATGATCAGTGCCGAGGACATCGAGGCGCTGCGCCAGTTGACCGAGCGCATGCGGCAACGTGCCGAGCGCCATGAGAGCTTCGCCGAAGAGGACCAGCAATTCCATCAGCTGCTGTTCCGCTGCCAGAACAATCGCATGCTGAGCGCGCTGATCGACATCTTCTGGACGGCGTTCAACAAGGCCTCGAATTTCACCAATCTCGATAATCCGACGCCGCTGGCGACATGGCGCGACCATCACGAGATCGTCGAGGCTGTCGCCGCCAAGGACGTCGACCAGGCGCGTCGGCGGCTCGACGACCATTACCGGGGGATCCAGCAGGTTATCGCAAAAAACCGAACAAGCTGAAGAACAACCTGACTATGCCAAGGGAGGAAACCATGCGTATCAGGACCATCGCATTCTCAGTCGCCGGGCTGCTGCTCGCCAGCATTGGCCCATTGACCAGTGTCCAGGCACAAAGCGCCAAGACCATTGCGGGCGGCTTCGACGTCGGTCCCGGCGGTTTTCCCAAGAACTTCAACCCGCTGGTGGCGACCGGCGGCTACACCTGGCTCAGCACCTATTTTGAACCGCTGGTCATCTACAATGCCGGGCTGGCTGATATCGAAGGCGACCTCGCCAAGGACTACAAGATCAGCGACGACCAGCTGAGCTATACGTTCAACCTGGTCAACGAGACCTGGCATGACGGCAAACCGTTCACCTCGAAGGACGTCAAGTTCACGCTCGAGCTTGCCAAGAACAAGGCCTCCGGCAGCCTGTTTGCCGCCCGCCTCGCCAACATCGCCTCGGTCGATGCCCCGGATGACCACACCGCAGTGGTGAAGCTATCGAAACCGAACGGCTCGTTTCTATCCATCCTCTCGCAGCTGATGATCCTGCCGGAGCATGCCCTGGCCGCTCTGCCGCCGGAATCGCTGGCGACAAGCACCTGGTGGTCGACCACTCCGGTCGGCACCGGCCCGTTCAAGTTCAAGCGCTACGTGACCGACCAATATGTCGAACTGGCAGCCGATGACGATTATCGCGGCGGCAAGCCGAAGGTAGACGTGCTCATCAACCGCTATTTCGAGTCGCCGGCGGCGGCCGTTGCCGCGCTCCGTGCCGGCGAAATCCAGTTCACCTATGTCGAGCCCGACGATGCGGCATCGTTCAAGAGCGACAGCAATTTCAAGGTGATCGAAGGTGCCTCGTACGTGGTCAACTATATCGGCCTGAACCAGAAGGTCGACCTGTTTAGGGATATCCGTGTCCGCCAGGCGATCATGTACGCGATCGATCGCAACGCCATCATCGACAGCCTCTACGGCGGTGCCGCCGAGCCAGCCAATTGCGGCTATGTCGCGCCGCATCTCGTTCCCGCAGGCCTCGAACCCTATGCCTACGATCCGGCAAAGGCCAAGGCGCTGCTGAGCGAGGCCGGCTGGGACAAGATCAACGGCGACAAGCCGATCACCTTGCTGACCTATTACGGCTCGCCGCAAGCGGCCAATGTGATGGCCGCTGTCCAGTCGATGCTGGCCGAGGTCGGCATCAATGTGGTGCCGCGGGTCGTAGATACGCCGACCTACAACGGCATCGTCTACAAGCAAGGCACGCCGGACTGGAACGCCTTTCCGATGGTCTATGCCGGCCTGCAGAACGGCCCCAACCCGGCCGGCCTCAATCCCGGCCTAAACAAGTCGCAGATCCCGCCGGCAGGCTTTAACACCATGCGCATCGAGTTCGACGATCTGAGCACCGCATTGGACGCCGCGCTAGGCCAAACCGATCCGGCCAAGCTCGATCAATCCTGGCAGGGGGTCTGCAAGGTCATGAACAAGGAGCTACCCTGGGCGACGTTGTGGGTGGCCAACCGCTACGGCGTAGCCTCCAACAAGCTGCATGACTTCGTCTGGACGCCGGCGCCGGGCGGCGGCCCCTACGCAGCTCACCCCGAGCGCTGGGACATCCAGTAAGAAACCCGCAACCAAGCGAGCAGGCGGGACCACTTTGGCGCCGCCTGCCGCCGCCACGGAAAGCCCATGTTGAGCTTCATCGCCCGCCGCAGCGCCACAGGATTGCTGATGCTGGTCGCGCTCAGCGTCCTCATCTTCATCCTGTTGCGGCTGGCGCCGGGCGATCCGATCGACGCCTATATCAACCCATCGGTCCCCATGTCGGCTTCCGACCTCGAGGGCCTGCGCGAACGGCTCGGGCTCGATCGGCCGCTTCCCGTGCAATATCTCGCCTGGCTGCGCGCGGCGCTGAGCGGTGACTTCGGCTATTCGATCCAGCGCAGCGGCGTTGCCGTGCTGCCACTGGTCATGGAACGCATCGGCCCGACGGCGCTGCTGATGGGTACGGGCCTGGCGATCGCCATCGTGCTCGGCATTTCCGCCGGCATTTTCAGCGCGGTGCGCCGTAACGAACCATCCGACATCGCGCTGTCGGTGCTGTCGTTTATCGGTATCTCCAGCCCGGCTTTTCTGACAGCGCTGCTCGGTCTCTATTTCTTCTCGGTGCTGCTGCGCTGGGCGCCGTCCGGCGGCATGCAGACCGCGGGTGCGCCGTTCTCGGCGACGGATGTGCTTGCGCACCTCGTCCTGCCCGCCTGCCTGCTGTCCGTCGGCCATGCCGCGCTGATCATGCGTTACATGCGCGCCTCGCTGCTGGAAGTGCTCAACCAGGATTACGTGCGGACGGCGCGTGCCAAGGGCGTGCGCGAGTTCTGGGTGATCATCAAGCACGCGACCCGCAATGCGCTCTTGCCGGTCATTACCTTGATCGGCTCGACTGTCGGCATCGCCATCGGCGGCGCCATCTTCCTGGAAAGCGTGTTCAACTGGCCGGGCATGGGACTGCTTCTGGTCAACGCCGTCGGCACCCGCGATTACCCGGTGATCATGGGCGCTACCCTGGTGATCGGCGTTTGCGTCATCCTGGTCAACCTCTTGACCGACGTCGTCTATGCCGTCGTCGACCCGCGCATTCAGGTGGCATGATGGCAATCACGGCGCCAGATCCTACAGTTGACCCGACAGCCGTGCCGCAAACCAAAGGCCCGCTTCGCCGCGCGCTCGACCGCTTTTTTGAAAACCGCGCGGCGCGTGCCGGGCTTTTGATCGTCATCCCGATCCTGCTGGCGGTTTCGACGTATCCTTTGTGGTGGCCGTTCGGTCCTAACACCATCGACCTCCGAGCAATGAACAAGGCGCCGTCGGCCATTCATTGGCTGGGCAGCGACGGCGTCGGGCGCGACGTCATGGCCCGGTTGCTGCAAGGCGGGCGGATCTCATTGCTGGTTGCCGTCAGCTCGGTCGCCATCTCCACCGTCATCGGCTTCCTGGTCGGTGCCGTCGCCAGCTTTGGTGGGCGTCTCGTCGACGGCACGGTGATGCGCCTGGTCGACCTGGCGATGACGCTGCCGCCGGTGATCTTCCTGTTGGTGCTGGCTTCGATTGCCGGCACCGGTATCGCCCCGACCATACTGGTGATCTCGCTGCTCTCCTGGCCGGTGCTGTCGCGCATGGTGCGCGCCCGGCTGCTCGAACTGCGCGAGCGCGATTTTGTCGTCGCCGCCCGCGGCATGGGGGCAGGGCTGCCGCATCTGCTGTTCCGGCACGGCCTGCCCAACTGCATCGATATCCTGGTCGTCTACGCCACCTTGCAGATCGCCAACGCCATCCTGCTCGAGGCCGGCCTGTCCTTCCTCGGCCTCGGCATCGCACCGCCCGAAGCCAGCTGGGGCAACATGCTCAATCTCGCCCGCTCCACCGTCGTGCTTGAAAATTACCCGTGGCAATGGATGTTCCCGGGCGCCGCACTGGTGCTCACCGTGCTCGCCATCAACTTCATCGGCGACGGCCTGCGCGATGCATTCGACCCCCGCTCCGATCTCAACTGACCTCAAAGGTTCATCAAAATGCCCCTGTTTACCGGCGTCGTGCCACCTGTCGTTACCCCGCTCAATACCGATTTCAGTGTCGATTTCCCGTCGTTCACCCGCACCATCGAGAACCTGCTCGACGGTGGTGTTCACGGGCTGTTCGTGCTCGGCTCGACCAGCGAGGTGGTCTTCCACGACGAGGCGGGCCGCAGGGCCATCCTCGAGCACGCGGTGAAGGTCAATAACGGCCGGGTTCCGATCTTCGCTGGGGTCATCGACCCGACTACCGACCGCGTCATCAACCACGCCCGGATCGCCAGATCGGCCGGCGCCGACGCCATCGTCGTCACCGCGCCATTTTATACCCGGACCAGCCAGCCCGAGATCGGCGACCACTTCCGCTATATCAAGGATGCGATCGACATTCCGGTCATCGCCTACGACATCCCGGTCTGCGTGCATATCAAGCTGGAGCGCAAGACCACGGTCGGCCTCGCCCGAGAAGGCGTCATTGCGGGCATCAAGGATTCCAGCGGCGACGACGGCAATCTGCGTTACGTGCTCAAGGACATGGTCGACGACCCGGGTTTCTTCGGCATGACCGGCTCCGAGATCCTGGTCGACAGCGTGCTGGCCATGGGTGCGCACGGCGTCGTGCCGGGGCTCGCCAATGTCGATCCGCACGGCTATGTCAGGCTGTGGAAGCTGACGCAGGCGGGACGGCATGCCGAAGCCCGCCTGGAGCAGGAGCGGTTGTTGAAACTGTTCGAGATCGTCTGGATCTCGCTCGGCAGGACAAGCGCCGGCTCGGCCGGCGTCGGCGCCTTCAAGGCGGCGATGAAGAGCCTCGGCATCATTGCCTCCAACACCATGGCGCGGCCGCAACGCAGCCTGAACGAAGAGGAAACCGCAAAGATCGACATGATCCTTCGCGATGTGGGGCTGCTCCGCTGAGCGCCATGCCGATCCTCTCGATTTCCGGCCTGCGCGCGGTGTTCCGCATTGCGGGGCGCGACATCGCGGCGGTAAGGGATGTCGACCTGACGATCGGCTCCGGCGAGACGGTGGCGCTCGTCGGCGAATCCGGATCCGGCAAATCCGTCACCAGCCTGTCGATCATCGGCCTCTTGCCGAAAAGGGTCGGACATATCGCCGAGGGGTCGATCGCGCTGCGGCGCAAGAACGGCACGGTCACCGAATTGACCAGCCTCGATGCCGAGTCGCTGCGCAAGATACGCGGCAACGAGATCGGCATGGTGTTCCAGGAGCCGATGACCAGCCTCAACCCGGTCTACACGATCGGCGAGCAGATCGCCGAACCGATCCGCATCCATCTCGGCAAATCGCACCGCGAGGCAGAAGCAGACGCGGTGCGGCTGCTGGCGCAAGTCGGCATTCCCGATCCGAAGCGGCGGGCGCGGCAATATCCGCACGAACTGTCGGGCGGGATGCGGCAGCGCGCCACCATCGCCATGGCGCTGTCCTGCGATCCGGGCTTGCTGATCGCCGACGAGCCGACAACCGCATTGGATGTCACCATACAGGCCCAGATCCTCGATCTTTTGGCCGAACTGCAGGCTCAGCGCGGCATGGGCATCCTGTTCGTCACCCACAATCTCGGAGTCGTCGCCGAAATCGCCGACCGGGTGGCGGTGATGTATGCCGGGCGTATCGTCGAAACAGGTACGGTGAGCGAAGTGTTCACCCGTCCGCGTCATCCCTATACGGCAGGGTTGATGCGCTCGGTGCCGCGGCTCGGCCAGGCCACGGCGCTGAAGATGGCGGGAACGCCGCTGCCGACCATTGCCGGAAATGTTCCGTCGCTCGCCTTGCTGCCCAAGGGCTGTTCCTTCGCGCCGCGTTGCCCGATGGCTATCGCTGCCTGCCGCGCCGCGGTCCCGCCATTGTTTGGGGCGACGCCGACCCAGCAAAGCCGCTGCCTGCGTTGGGAGGAGCTCTGATGGCCGACGCCCCTTTCCTCGCTGTCAAAAACCTGACCAAGCATTTTGCGCCGACAGCGTTCTCGCGTGGCCCGGTGGTCAGGGCGCTGGAGGACATTTCCTTCGATGTCAGGCGTGGCCAGGTGGTCGGCCTGGTCGGCGAATCCGGGTCCGGCAAGACGACGATCGGCCGCTCGGTGCTGCGTCTGATCGAGCCGACATCCGGCCAAATCAACTATGACGGCACCGACATCACCAGGCTGGGTGCCGCCCAGTTGCGCCGCCAGCGTCGCAAGATGCAGTATATTTTCCAGGATCCCTTCGCCAGCCTGTCGCCGCGCATGACGATAGGGCAGATCCTCACCGAAGGCCTGGACATTCAAGGCATCGGCAAGAAGTCCGAGCGGCGGGCGAAGGCCGAGAAGGCACTTGCCGCGGTCGAGTTGCCGGTCGACGCCTATGACCGCTACACCCATGAATTTTCGGGCGGCCAGCGCCAGCGCATCGGCATCGCCCGGGCGCTGACGCTCGAGCCGGAATTCATCGTCGCCGACGAGCCGGTCTCGGCGCTCGACGTCTCGATCCAGGCGCAAATCATCAATCTGTTGCGCGACCTGCAGCTCCGGCTCGGGCTGACCATGCTGTTCATTTCGCACGATCTGGCTGTCGTCGAGTACATCTGCGACACGGTCATCGTGCTCTATCTCGGGCGCATCATGGAGGTTGCGCCGGCGGCCGAGCTTTATGCCCGGCCGCAGCATCCCTACACGCGCGCGCTGCTGTCAGCCATTCCGTCGCTCGATCCGCTGGCCAGGCAAGACCGACAAGTGCTCAAGGGCGATATTCCAAGCCCGGCAAACCCGCCGTCGGGCTGCGTTTTCCGAACCCGTTGCCCGTTTGCGCTGGAGGCTTGCGCCGGGGGTGTGCCGCCGCTGAGGGCGACAGCCGAGGGCCATCTGAAGGCCTGCATCCGCGACGACATCGCTTAGGTTTTTTGTCCTGTGCCTACGGGAGAACTTGGGCGAGATGGACAAGGTCGTCGGCCACAAAGTCCCAGCTCTCAAGAGGCGAGAGATCGGTCATCTGCGCCGGGCCATGCTCTTTTGGCCGAGCAACAAAGGCGGTTCCGATACCGCACCTTCGCGCCGCAGCCAGGTCGTCATTATGCGCGGCGACTAACACGGCCTCCGAAGGCCGCACCCCCAGGATCTCCACTGCGCGGAGATAAGCCTGCGGCGCAGGCTTATAGGTGCCGAACACATCCGAGCCAAGGACGGTGTCCCAAGGCAGGCCGGCGCGCTTGGCCATATCCAGCAACAGCCGGGTATTGGCCCCTGACAAGGGCACGATGATGAAGCGTTCCTTTAGCCTCGCAAGGCCTTTCAGCGAATCGGGCCACGGCTCCAGCCGGTGCCAGGCGAGGTTGAGTTCCTCAAGTTCGGCGGTCGGCAGCTCGGATGGGGCCAGCCCGAACTGGACGAGGGTGGCGTCCAGATTCTCCCTGTTGATCACGTCAAGTGAAACGAAAGGCCGGTGCCCCGTCCGCACCGCCTCGGTCGAGGCGTCATAGCGCGACGCCCACGCATCAGCGAATTCACCGGGATCGACCTGCTCTGCACCAACTCGCGCGAGGAAGGCGCCGGCCTCGCTTGCGATACCGCTGCGCCAGTCAACGACGGTTCCCAGAACATCGAAGAATAGGACTCGAGTGGCGGTCATATTGAGCTTTCCGGTCGGGTTGCGGTGCGTGTCCTGCCGCATCAATCGCGATAGGACGGATCGACCTCGTCGAGCTGCTGATCAGATAGTCGAAATGTTTAAAAGCCTGATCGCGAAGGTGGTTCCCCCAGGCTCATTGAAACGTCGTCGACGCCAACCCATATGCAATCCGCGTCGGATGTTTCCTCCCATTCGTCCGGCGCGTTCCCCTCTGAAGGTTTTCGACCTTCACATCTGGCCGGGCTTTGCAGCCCGGCCTTTTTTTGCGGGGTAAGTAAGCGAGCCGAGATCATGGCGCAGGGGTGCCCAGCGTATCGATGCGCTTCGCCAGCGCCGCGGGATCGCCAAGCATGCGCAGCGTCTTCAGCCGAGCTGTGCCGCCGGCGGCGATCGAGACGCCCGATGCCGGCACGCCAAGCGCCTTAGCTACCAGCCTTTCCAGCGCTCGATTGGCGGCTCCGTTTTCCGGCACGGCGCGGACGCGGGCTTTTAGATAGCTTCGCCCATCCACCGATGTTTCGATGCCCTCCAGCCTGTCCATCGCCGCTTTCGGCGTCAGCCGGACGAACAGGTCGATGCCGTCGGCGCGAAGTCGAAAGAAACGGTTCGTCCCGTGACTCACATCGATCCGATACCGAACATCGGCTGAACGGTCGTGTCTAGGAACACGCTGATAAATGTCAGCGCAAGCAACAGGATGATCGGCGAGATATCGATCCCGCCAAGGTCCGGGAGGACGCGGCGGATCGGCCGCAATGCCGGCTCGGTCAGCCGATAAAGCATGTTGCCGATAGAGTCGACAAGCTGGTTGCGCGAGTTGACGACGTTGAAGGCGTAAAGCCACGAGAAGATAGCCGCACCAATCACAATGTACCAATAGATATTAATCGCGGCATGCAGCGTATAAAAGACTGCGATCATCGGTTGCTCCTTGCGAACGCCCGACATGTAGCCACTGTAGGTGAAAGCGGCAAGAGCCGCCTTCCGCCGCATGGCGAAGCCGGACGAACGGCCGAACGGCATTTCGGCAGCAAGCGCAGCCTTGACAGGAAACCGCAGCGGCCGATAAAAGCCCCATCCGCTGGACGGGGCTGTAGCTCAGCTGGGAGAGCGCGTCGTTCGCAATGACGAGGTCAGGAGTTCGATCCTCCTCAGCTCCACCAGCGGATTTTTAGAATCCCTTGCCTGGTTGCATGCCGAAGACCCGCTTGGAGTCCATGGCTATCCTCAGCTGAAGCAACCGAATGCATCGCGGGCCTCTGCCGGCTTGGCACTATCGTTGCCGGGTGGATTCACATCGGCGACGTAAAGGCCTTCTACACCAGTAGCGTATGCGGCCTATTGCTACTGCGCCTCGTCCTTGCCAGACTTGGCCCGTCTTCAAAACCGAGGGGAATTCACCATGACCAGCACGACAAGGCGTGATTTTGTAGGTCTTACAGGAATGGCAGCGACTGCCCTGGCCGGTGCTGTTGCAACACGAGCTACCGCTGCGGAAAGCGACGTATCGCCATCGTTCGATGAGATTCTTCAAGAGTACAATCAAAACAACACAGAAAGGACTAGATCAAAGCTGGCGATCTATGTGGTGCTTTCTCATCTGCACGCCAGTCTCGAGGACGAATTTAGCGACCTTGGGCTAGAGCTGCCTTTAGGGAAAAAAGCGTTGCCATCGAACCTGCCGGCCAATTTCGCGGACGCGCAGGTTGCACCCCTTCCTTGGCTCTTCAAGCCCTCGGAAGTTACCGACCACGAACGAAACGGCTATGCGACGATTGCAATGCGAATGAACGCAGTGATGGCAAGACACACCGCCGACGTGAGTGTCGGGGTTTCGCATATCATGTCGCACAAGGGATAACCGCGACCTTGCCGGCGAGCACGGCACGTCAGGCGAGCACAACGCCGGCCGGCGATTTGTTGTTGCGGGCGAACCGATTGCCTGTTTTCGCGAGGCGACTGCGCTGCGAGAGTCCTCACAATGGATAAATCCCTCCGGGACGCGCCGCGCGAGATAGCAAAGCTCTCGGCACCCCGGCCAGTGGGAATTGTCAGCCGTCCGCGCGTAGTGGCGCTGCTGTCGCAGGCCCTCGACAGCGGTGCATGCTGGCTGGCTGCGCCTGGTGGATACGGCAAGACCACCGCGGTGATCGACTTTCTGGAACACAGCGGGCCGGAACAAGGCGGCCTGAAGCAGGGCGAATCGGCGTACAACTGGTATCGGGTCGACACCGAGGACCAGGACGTTGCGCGCCTTTTCCACTATCTGACGCTGTCGCTCGACGGCAGGCATGCCGGCATGCCGGTGTTTGGTCCGGAATATGCCGACAATTCCGACGATTTCGCGCGGCTGTTCTTCCGCACCTATTTCTCGCGGCTTGATCCGGGCACGATCCTGGTCCTCGACGATCTGCATCGTGCCGATGCGCCAGGCTTTCGCCGGACGCTGGCGATCCTGTTGCGCGAACGCCCCAACACCGTCCGCTGCATCTGCACATCGCGGATGCTGCCCGAGGGCGATGTCACCGACCTCGTGCTGTCGGGACAGTTGCCGGTCCTCAACCAAACACTGCTGGAGTTTTCGCCTGCGGAGGCTCGCAACCTCATCACCGCCCGCTCGCAATCGCCGTCCGAGGTCGGCGACATTTCGGAGGCGCGCGGCTGGGCGGTGGGCCTTCTCCTGCTGGCCAACGCCGGAATGTACTACCCGCTTTCGCAGACCGGCCTTGCCGGAGGCGCCGGCCTTCGGGAGATTGTCGGACGTTATTTCCTGCGCGACATCGCGCCGGAGGACCAGGATCTGCTTATCAGGCTCAACGTTCTGCCGGAGATCAGCACGGAGCTTGCCGATGCGTTCCTGGGCTCGCCGCAGGCTGCTCGCCTGCTGGTGCGGCTGCAGCATCGCCAGCTGCTGATCACGCGCGACGGTCCGGGCGGCGCCGCCTTCCAGCTGCATGACTTGTTGCGCGAATACCTTGCCGGCCTACTGGACCGGCGCGTGACGGAAGCGGACCGTTCCAGGCTGCGCGAGCAGGCAGCAAAGGTCCTGCACGAGGCAGACAAAACCGACGCGGCAATCGTGCTGGCGTTGCAGGCGGGCGCCTGGCCGCTGGCACGCCAGCTCATTCTGGAGTGCGCTAACGGCGTTCTCTCGCAAGGGCGCAGGGCCAGCTTCGTCGAATGGTGCAACAGGCTGCCCCCCGACCAGATGGACGGGTGGGTCCATTATTGGCTGGGCGTCGCCTTCGCATCGGACGATGCGAAGGCCGAACCGCACTTCTCCAAGGCATGGCAAGCATTCGAGAACACCGACATGCGCGGCCAATGCCTGACGGTCGCGCGGGCGGTCGTAGTCAAGACTGCCAGCTGGCGTACGCATGAGGGGCTGGCGGATTGGACGCGCCGAGCCTCACAGGTTCTTGCCAGGGGATTGCCGGAGTTGGATCCGGAGGAACTCATGATGGTCAGGCTCGGCATCCTGCGGGCCGTCGATTTCGCCGAACCTGGCGAATTCGACGTCCATGACGCGAAGCGCCTCGTGAATGATATCCAGCAGCGCCTGACACATCTGCCGATCGAGGATTCGGTCGAGTTGCGCCTGCTGGCAAGCGAAGCGCTCATCGACTACGCGACCTCGTCGGGGCAGCGCGACATTTTTGCCAATGCCGTGGACAGCGTTGCCGCCGATCTCGAACATCCGGATATCCCGCCGCTGGTGCTCGGCATGTGGCTGGTGTCCTTTGGCTCGGCCAGCGGCCGTTACTTCCCCTATTCGCGGCGCGGTTTTGTCTATGCCTCGGCCGAGGATGCGTTGCGACGCGCAACGGCGATAGGCGAGCAGCGCGCCTTGCGGGGCGTCGAGTTCAGCGCCCTCTATCAGCTTCAATTGCTGATGAAGCTCCACAACAGGTTCTCGGAATTCAATGCGCTCGTCTCCCGGCTGGGCGAGATCGCGGACAGCAGGTTCACAACCCAGGTCGCTGTAGTCGCCGACTGCCACGCGGCGATGCACACGCGCAACGGCGACTTCGTCAAGGCTTATCTCGACTGCGATGCCTTCATGGATGCGATCGAGCGGGCGAATGAGCCGATGATCGAACGCTGGCCGCATTACGTCACCAAATACCAGGTCCTGCTGGCCGATCGGCGTCCAGCGGAGGCCATTGCGCTACTCCAGGAGATCGTCGAAAGGCTGAGCGGCGGCCCTCGCCAGCGCGTCGAACTCAACATTCTGGCCGCTCAGGCCCTGGAGCAGAAGTGGAACGGCGGCGCGTCCTATGGCAGTCGTCTGGCTGAATTCATGGAGGCGTTGCGCCAGGTCAACCCCTCCGCAATCCTGCTCAACCTGCCGGACCTATTGGCCGATCTTGTCGCCGATGCGCTGGAGCGAAAGATCGACGTCGATCTCTGCCGCCGTGTCGTTCGGGCGCGATATCTGGTCCCGCCCGCTGGCCGACCCGCCCAGTGGCCTTGGCCGCTCAGGATCCACTTGATGGGAGGCTTCCGCCTCGAAATCGATGGTGCCGAGGTCGCGCCCGGTGCCAAACCTACCCGCGCGCTCGACATATTGCGCATTATCTGCCTGTCGAGGGACCAGGTCTGTTCGGTGGAAACCCTGCAGGATTGGCTCTGGCCCGACCTCGACGGCGACCAGGCCAAAGCGGCCTTGGAGCAGGCGCTGCATCGTCTGCGCAAATTGCTCGGGCAAGGCGAACTCGTAACGCTGAGAGAAGGCCGTTTGCGGCTCGCTGCCGACAAGGTCTGGATCGATCTGCAGGATTGGGAAGACCGGCTGAAACCCGTTCTGTCGGGCCAAAGAGACTGCGCAATCGAGGAGCAGGAGATGCTGCTGGAAGGCTTTGTCGGCCCGCTTTTCTCGAATGCCCCGATGCCCGCCTGGTCGAATGCCGCGGCCGACCGGGTGCGGGATGGGTTTGTGGAGCTTGCCGTGCGGATCGCCAAACACTGGCAGAGTCAAGGCAATGCGGATCGGGCACGCCAGGCGTGCCGGCGTGCGCTCGATTTCTACCCGGAATCGGCCAAACTCCATGGCACGCTCATCCAGGAGAGCCTCTCCAGGAACGATCATGCCGGCGCCATCGAGGATTACCGGCGCTATGAACGCGCGCTCGCTTCGACCGGCGATGACGAGCCCTCGCCTTTGCTGCGTTCGCTCGTGCGCCCGTTTCTCTAGACCGGTTCATCGTTTCACGGAAACGCCGAACCGCTCTATCTCTTTATTTTTGCGCAATTCCGGACGGAAAACCGTTCCACACTTTTCCTGGAATTACTCTGGCGCAGCTCGGAACTCTGTAAGCCGTCCGTAAGTCGCGGTCTGGGAACCTCGGCTCGTCGATCAAAACCGATCGCCGGAGGCCTGAAGCCCCCGATACCAACACTCACAGGAAGGAAAAGGTCATGCCGTATACTGCCAGAGCAACTTCGAGAGTGCGTGCCGGCACCATCCGCGCTGGAGCCACAAGACTTTCCGACCAGCTCAGGATCGGGCCTTGGTCGCTCCTCTCGCCCGAAGCTGTCATACAGCAAAAGTACAACTCCCTTGGAGGCGCCGGCTTCGCCGAGATCGACAGGAAGGACACTGGAAAAGCCTGGTATCTCAAGAACGGCTCATGCATTTGTTACAACGATGCCATGCACGACGCCTTTGAGATCCATGGCGAAATCTACAGGAAGTGGATTGCGCTTGGCGGTCTCGCGTGGGGCATTCCCTGCACCGACGAAACCGGAACTCCCGACGGCGTCGGCCGATACAATCACTTCAACAACAATACCGCTTCGATCTACTGGACACCGAACACCGGTGCTCAAGCGATTTGGGGGGCAATTCGCGGCAAATGGGCAGCAATGGGCTGGGAGCGCTCGGTTCTCGGCTATCCGGTCACCGACGAAACCGGAACTCCCGACGGCGTCGGGCGCTACAACCATTTTGCCAATGCCGGCTCGATCTACTGGACACCGAACACAGGAGCCAACGTGGTGTACGGTGACATTCGAAAGAAGTGGGAAAGCTTGGGCTGGGAACAGTCATATCTGGGGTACCCAACGACCGACGAGACCGAATTTGCCGACGGTGGCCGTGCCAATCTGTTTGAAAACGGCGGCATATACTGGTGGCCCGACACCGGCGCGATCGACCTTCGAGACGTCGTCGTCCACTATACCGGCCTCCATTGCTTCGGCGAGACCGACTGGGATCAGGGATCGAGTGCGGACGAACCCTATGTCATCGTCAGCGTGACAACGCCGCAGATCGCCGACACCAGGCGCAGCCAGGTCTATGGCGACGTCGATGCCGGAGATACGAGACCCGACCTTATGGAAATCTATCGAGGCAAGCCCTACGGCATCAATATCGGCACGGTGCTGATGGAAAACGATTTTGGCGACCCCAACAAATACAAGGACGAGGTGCAGAAGATCGTCATGGGCGTCCATACGGCGGGCACGCTGGCTTTGGGCCTCATTCCGGTGGCAGGACCTATCATTGCCGCGATAGCCGGCCCCGCCCTGGGATCCTTGATGCCATCGATCGGCGGCGCCATTAGCGATCTCTTCGATTGGGGCGATGACAGGATCGGGAGCGCGACAGTGACCATCTCCGCAAAGCAGATGGTGTTGCTCGCGGCACGTACGAACAATACCACCTTCAGCCGGATTGGGTTCAAAGTGGAAACGCCCCTGATTTCCGGCGAGGGGGCTTCCTACAAAGCCTATTTTGGCTTTGTGCCTGCCTAGGCCAATCGCCTCGGCAAAAACCTTCGCCGAGACAATCAAACTTACCAGCCCCGCCTTCCATTGGCGGGGCTGCCACTTCGCGACTGAGAGTTTCCGTAGCGGTCGTCGCAAGGCGCGATCCAGATGCGGCAGCGGCCGATCAGCATAGCGGGCAAGCTGTCGTTGCCTGCCCCGCACAGCCCGTAGCACCGCCATGAACGCGGCTCCTTCGGCCGGAACGATGGAGACCGCATTAAGTGCAGTCACCTCAACGACGCGGCCGCAGCCAAAAAGGCCGAACGGGACCGGCGGAAACCGGATCAGGCGGTGCGTAACCCGACGCCATGACGGCGGCCGAGATCAATCAGGATGGAAAGAGAACCGGTGACAAGAGCGGGCATGCATCACACCAGCCCGCGCTTGGCCATCATCGCTTCCGGTGAAGGCATCTTGCCGCGGAAGGCGGTGTAGAGTTCTTCGGGGTCCTTCGAGCCGCCGGCGGCGTAGATATTCTTGCGCAGCCGCTCGGCCAGCGCCGGGTTGAAGGGATCGCCTGTTTCCTCGAAGGCGGCGAAAGCATCGGCGTCAAGCACTTCCGACCACATGTAGGAGTAATAGCCGGCAGAATAGCCATCGCCGGCAAAGATATGGCCGAAATGCGGGGTGCGGTGACGCATGGCGATGGTGTCGGGCATATTGAGCTTTTCGAGCGTTTCGGCTTCGAAACGAAGCGGCTGGTCCGGCGCATCCGGGCGGGCGTGATAGGCCATGTCGACCAACGCCGAGGCGGTGAACTCGACCGTGGCGAAACCGGCGCCGAAGGTGCGCGCCGCCAGCATTTTGTCGAGCAGCGCCTTTGGCATCGGCTTGCCGGTCTTGACATGCAGCGCATGTTTTTCCAGCACCGCCGGTACCGTCAGCCAGTGCTCGTAAAGCTGCGAAGGCAGTTCGACGAAATCGCGGCTGACCGAGGTGCCAGCGACCGACGGCCAAGTGACGTCGGTCAGCATGCCGTGCAGGGCATGACCGAATTCGTGGAACAGCGTCTTGGCTTCATCGACCGACAGCAAGGCGGCCTCGCCGGCCGGCGGCCTGGCGAAGTTCATGATGTTGTAGATGACCGGCTTCGAGCCAGGGCCAAGCCTATAACCAGATTTCAGCGCGCTCATCCAGGCGCCGGAGCGCTTCGAGGGCCGCGCGAAATAATCGGCGAGGAACAGGCCGCGCTCGCTGCCGTCGGCATTCTTCACCACGAAAACACGTGCGTCCGGATGCCAGGTGGCAATGCCCTTCTTTTCTTCGAAAGAAATGCCGAACAATCGTGTTGCCACGTCGAAACAGGCGTCGATGATGCGGTCGAGCTGCAGATACGGCTTCAGCTCGGCCTCGTCGAAGGCGAATTTCTCGGCGCGCAGCTTCTCCTGATAGAAGCGCCAGTCCCAGGCGGCGAATTTCTCGTTGCTGCCGGCCTCGGCCGCCAGCCGCTGCAATTCGGCCTGGTCGCCTGCGGCCTTTTCCACCGCCTTTTCCCAGACCGGATCGAGCAGCGTGTGCACCGCCTCCGGCGTCTTGGCCATGGTATCGTCGAGCTTCAATGCGGCGTAGGAAGGATAGCCGAGCAGCTTCGCCTTCTCGGCGCGCAGGCGCAGCATGTCGCGCACTACTTCCGTGTTGTCGGTGGCGCCGCCATTCTGACCACGCATGATGAAGGCGCGGAACGCCGTCTCGCGCAGATCGCGGCGTTCTGAGAAGGTCGAGAACGGCTCGTAGATCGAACGCGACAGAGTGACGGCGTAGCGGCCCTTCTGGCCGCGCATCTCGGCGGCTTCCGCCATCGAGCTTTTCAGGAATTCCGGCAGGCCGGCAAGGTCGGCCTCGTCGAGGAACAACGCCCAGTCGCGCTCGTCGGCAAGCACGTTCTGGCCGAAATTGGTGCCGAGCGAGGACAATTCCTCGTTGATCAAGGCCAGCCGCTTCTTGCCTTCGGCGTCGAGCCTGGCGCCGGAGCGGACGAAGTTTTTCCAGGTCTTTTCCAAGACCCGCAGCGTTTCGGCATCGAGCTTCAAAGCCTCGCGGCGCTGATAGAGATCGTCGATGCGGGCAAACAGTCGCTCATTCATCGAAATCGCCGAGAAGTGCCGCGACATCTTCGGCGAGATGTCGCGCTCCAGCGCCTGGATCGCCTCATTGGTGTGGGCGCCGGCGCGGCACCAGAAGATCGAGGAGACACGGTCGAGCACCTCGCCGGCAAGCTCGAGCGAGGCAAGCGTGTTTTCGATCGTCGGCGTCCCGGTGTTGCCGGCAATCGCTCCGATCTCGGCCTCATGCGCCTTCAGGGCCGCGTCGAAGACCGGAGAAAAATCGCCGTCTCCGATGCGTGTGAAATCGGGCAGGCCGAGCGGCCCTTGCCATGCGGTCAGCGGATGGGCGGCGAGGTCGACGGTGGACGGCATGGGCAAACTTTCGCTGAGTGGCGGGAGAAGATGGATCGCCACCGATGTAAGGCGCCGGCCGGTTGCGCGCAACAGCGGGTCCCGTTCATGGTTCCGTCAGTAGCTGTCGCAGTTTTCGGCGATCGCGGCCTGCGAACTGGCGGTGATCTGGTCGTTGGCGACCGCAAAGGTCTCCTGCATCAGCATGTCGTTGCTGGGAAAATCATAGCAGGCGATGACAGTGGTGACGCCGCCCTCCGATTTCTCGATCCGATGGCGGATTTCGGCCCCGGCGACGGCGCCTTGCCACTCGGCGATCGAGGCGATGAATTCCTGCTTGCTTTGCACTACGCCGAGGTCGTCGAGCTTGATGCGGACGTTGTCGGCAAGCAGGTCCGACAATTCGGTGCGGTCGCCGATCAGCAGTGCCGAATACCAGCGGTCTATGATCGCGCTATCGTCGGCACGGGCGACATTTGCCGAGCAAAGCAGTGCCGCCGCCGCGAACGCGAACCGAGCTCGCATCATGCCTCGTCTCCTACTCCGTCTCCGGCCGCTCGAAATCGCCGGTTTCCTTGTTCATCACCCAAAGCTCGCCGGTCGAAATATCGAACCAGGCACCGTGCAGCGACAGTCGCCCCTTGCCTTCGAGGATCGAGACGCAAGGGAAGGTACGCAGATTGGCGATGGAATAGCGGATCGAGATGCGCTCCAATGCCGTCTGGCGCTCGGTCGCGGTCATGAAGGTGCTCGACGATACGGTCTCGGCCGCGGGCGCGATCAGGCTCATCCACTTGCCGATGAAATCGCCCGGCGACAAGGGTGCGGCCGTGGTGTCGAGTGCCGCGCGGATGCCGCCGCAGCGGCCGTGGCCCATCACCACGATGTTCTTGACCTTGAGGCTCTGCACCGCAAATTCGAGCGCCGCCGATGTCGAGTGGAACTGATCGTCTGGCGCATAGGGCGGCACCAGATTGCCGACATTGCGCAGCACGAACAGCTCGCCCGGCCCGGCATCGAAGATCGCTTCGGGCGCGGCCCGCGAATCGCAGCAGGCGACGATCATCGTTTCCGGTGCCTGGCCCTCTCGCGCCAGCGAGCGATAACGGCCGCTTTCGGTGAGATAGCGGCCGCTCATGAAACTGCGGTAGCCGGTGAGAAGATGCTCGGGAAGATGGGGCATGGGCAGCGGTGGGAGCCTTTCCGGGTTAAAGGCACGGTTCAATCCCGAAAGGCTCTAGCGCATCGGCCCGAAAATCGGAACCGATTTTCGGAAAGCGGAATGGCGTGGTTTCGACGTACCAGCCCGTGTTTTGACACGGGTGAACGAACGCCGCCATTAATCGGCCTCAGAACCGCAGATTGGCGGTTCGACTATTCCGCGATGTCCAGCAGGGTCGATATCAGCAGCCGGCGCTCTTCGGGGGAGAGAATGTCCGAACCGAACAGGTTCATGCTGCGAAGCCCTTCGATGGCGAGATAGCAGACCAGCAGCGCCTTGAGGTTCGGCGTCTCCTGCTTCAGCCGCTCGAACAGCTGCCGCCTGAACGATTTTATCGGCGTCAGGAAATCGGGATCCTCGGCAATCGCCGAAAATATCCAGGATGCCGACGGTTTCGATTCCTCGGCATGCTCGGCCGAAAGCTTGATATAAGTTGCAAGCGGGCTTTCGCCGTTGACGCCGGCCGTGCGGGCGGACTCCAGCGCCTGCTCGAAGGCGCGCAGGTAATCCTCCACCAGCGCCTGCATCAATTTCGCCTTGGTTGGGAAATTGTAGAGAAGACCACCCTTCGACACGCCGGCACGGCTGGCGACCGCATCCAGCGACAGGCTGCCAGGACCCGTCTCGCGCGCCACGGCGGCGGCGGCGGCGAGGATCTTCTCGCGCGAATTTGCTCTGCGGGCCTTCATCAAGCGTTCCCCATTCATTAGCTTAGGCGGAATTGACAAGACCGTCCAGACGGTACAGTAAGATCGCCGTCATTTGAAATTGGGACCAGGCACAGGTATGTGTTCCGGTCATCCGACCGTTATGCTGGGCCGTGGCCGAGGGACTGTTCGTGATCAAGCGCTTCATCATCGCCTTCATTCTGCTCGTGCTGGTGTGCGGCGGCATCGTCGGCTTCAACCTGTTTCGCGACAATGCGATCAAACAGTTCTTCGCCACCATGAAGCCGCCGGCCGCGACCGTGTCGACGGTCATCGTCAAACCGATGTCCTGGACGCCCGGCATCGAGGCGATCGGCACTGTCAGTGCCGTACGGGGCGTCGACCTCACCGTCGAAACCGCGGGCATCGTCAAGGACATCCTGTTCCATGCCAATCAAAAGGTCGCCGCCAACGCCGTGCTGCTGCAGCTCGACGATGAAGTCGAGCGGGCCGACCTCGTGGCATCGAAAGCGCAAGCCACATCCGACCAGACGACGCTGATGCGCGCTCTTGAGCTGCAGAAGCGCGGGGTCGGCACCGACGCTACGCTCGACACGGCGCAGGCAGCAGCATCGGTCTCCGCCGCGCAGGTAAACAAGCTGCAAGCGGTGCTCGACCAAAAGCAGTTGACGGCCCCCTTCAAGGGTACCGTCGGTATTCCGAAAATCGACCTTGGCCAGTATCTCACACCTGGCACCGCTGTGGTGACCTTGCAGGACATGGATACGATGCGTGTCGATTTCACCGTGCCGGAGCAGCAGCTTCCGCAGCTGAAGATCGGACAGACGGTGCGGTTGGGCGTCGGCGGCGGCGACATGCCGTTCACCGGCAGCATCCGCGGCATCGATCCGAAGATCGACCCGACCAGCCGGCTGGTGACGGTAAGGGCGGAGGTCGGCAATCCCGAAGGCAAGCTGACGCCCGGCCAGTTCGTTCAGGTGCGCGTCGAACTGCCCGAGGAGAACGACGTGCTGGCGCTGCCGCAGACGGCGCTGACTTCCAGCCTGTACGGCGACTTCGTCTTCGTGGTGCGCCCGGCCAAATCCGCCGAAGCCAACGGCGCGGCGCCCGAGGCAAAGCCGGGAGAAAAGCCGGCTGCAGATGCTGCCAAGCCCGCAGCCGAGGCACCCGCGGCAAAACCCGACGAAAAGGCGGCCGCTACCCCAGCCAAACCGGCAGCGGAAGGCAAGCCGGCAGCGGAAGAACAGAAGCCGCAGCTCGTGCTAGCCCAGGTGTTCGTCAAGCCAGGCCGCCGCAACGCCGGCCTGGTCGAGATTCTGGAGGGCATCGCGCCCGGCGACGAAGTCGTTACCGCCGGCCAGAACCGGCTCTCCAACGGCATGTCCGTTGCCGTCGACAACACGATCGATCCGAGCAAGCCAGGGAACCAGCAGGCAGCCCAGCAATGAGCTTTTCCGACCTCTTCATTCGCCGCCCGGTCCTTTCGACCGTGCTTGCCTGCATGATCCTGCTTCTGGGTTTTCAGGGCATCTTCAACCTTTCGATCCGGCAGTATCCAGAGGTTGAAGAAACGGCCATCACCATCACCACGGCCTATCCCGGCGCCAGCGCCGACCTGATCCAGGGGTTCATTTCCGCGCCGATCGCGCGTGCCGTCGCGTCGACCGAAAACATCGATTATGTGACATCGGCGAGCCGGCCGTCATCCAGCACCGTGACAGTGCAGATGAAACTCGGCTCCGACCCCGACGTCGCGCTGAACGAAGTCTTGTCGAAGGTGCAGAGCGTTCGCGGCGATCTGCCGGACGAAACCAAAGATCCGGTGATCGTCAAGGGCACCGGCCAGCAGTTCGCGATGATGTACATCTCGATGCAGAATCCGAACATGACGCCGGAACAGCTCACCGAATATATCGAGCGCGTCGTGCGGCCGCGTATCTCGACGGTCGAAGGCGTCGCCGACGTGCAGATTTTCGGCGCCGCCGAATATTCGATGCGTGTCTGGATCGACCCGATCAAACTGGCGGCGCACGGCGTGACGGCGGCGGAAGTGCTGACCGCCATCAACGAATCGAATTTCCTCTCGGCGCCCGGCGATACCGAAAACGAATATGTGGCTTCCTCGATCACGGTTCGCTCGACCCTGCAGACGCCGGAGGCTTTCGCTGCCCTTCCGCTCCGCTCGAAAGACGGCAATGTCGTGAGACTGCGCGACGTGGCCCGCGTCGAGCTCGCCGCGGCGAGCACCGACACCAGGGTCACCTTCAACGGCAAGCCCGGCATCTTTCTCGCCATCTTTCCGACGCCGGCCGCCAATCCGCTGACCACGGCGTCGGCAATCCACAAGATTGTGCCGACCATCCAGGAGACGCTGCCGCAAGGCATGACGATGGAGATCGTCTACGATTCAACCGAGCAGATCAGTGCGTCGATCGAGGAGGTGTTCAAGACCATCGGCGAGGCGGTCGCCATCGTCATCGTTGTTATCCTGCTCTTCCTCGGCTCGTTCCGCTCGGTGCTGATGCCGATCGTGACCATTCCGCTGTCGTTGATCGGCGTCTGTTTCCTACTGTTTTCTTTGGGTTATTCGATCAATCTTTTGTCATTGCTGGCCATGGTGCTGGCGATCGGCCTCGTCGTCGACGATGCCATCGTGGTGGTGGAAAACATCCACCGCCACATGGAGGAAGACGGCTTGTCGCCGATGCAGGCGGCGTTCAACGGCATGCGCGAGATCTCGTCCGCCGTCGTCGCCATGACGATAACATTGGCCGCCGTGTTCGCGCCGCTGGCCTTCACCGGCGGCCTGACAGGCGCACTGTTTCGCGAATTCGCGGTGACGCTTGCCGGCTCGGTGGTGCTTTCGGGTGTCGTTGCCCTAACCGTCACGCCGATGATGTCGGCACGCATCCTGAGGGCCGGCTCGCACAGCCGCTTCCAGCGCATTGTCGACAACACGTTCGGGCGCGTCGAACACCTCTATGAGCGGCTGGTCAGCGGCTCGCTGAAATATCGCCCGGTGACGCTGATGATCGTCATCGCACTGGTCGCCACGACCGGCTTCATGTTCACCAAGACCGCGAGCGAACTGGCGCCGGAAGAAGACCAGGGCTTCTTACTGTCTATCGTGAACGCGCCGCGCTATGCGACGTCGGACTACACCGAGACCTACGTGAACCAAATTCTCGGGCTGGTGAATGATATCCCCGAAACCAGGGCGCGGTTCTCCGCCGTCGCGTTCCAAGGCCCGACGAACAGCGCTTTCGTCGGCTTTGCGTTCAAGGACTGGGCCGAGCGCGCGCGCAGCTCGAAGGAACTTCAGGAAGACATCACTGCCCGCCTTGCCAAGGTGGCGGGCGTCAAGGCTTTCGTCTTCGCGCCGCCGACGCTGCCCGGCTCCGGCGGTGGCCTGCCGATCACGATGGTAGTGCGCTCGACCGGCGAGGCCTCCGAAGTCTACGAGGCGGCGGAAAATATCAAGAACAAGGCGCAGGCCTCCGGCCGCTTCCTCGCCGTGGAGAATTCGATGTCCTACGACGCGCCGCAAGTGACGGTGACGATCGACCGCGACCGCGCCGCGGCACTCAACCTGCCGATCGCCGACATCGGCCGGACGCTGACGCTTCTGGTCGGTGGTGCCGAGGTGGCGCAATTCGACCGCGAATCCAACAGCTACGACATCATCCCGCAGGTGCCACAGCAATTCCGCGACAATCCCGAAAAACTGGGCGAGTATTTCGTGCGCAGCGTCTCAGGCGAGATGGTGCCGCTTTCGGCGGTGGTGAAGATCTCGACCAACGCGTCGCCGGCCGCCATCGAGCAGTTCAACCAGTTGAACTCCGCCACGATTTCCGCTCTGCCATTGCCCACCGTCACCACCGGTGACGGGCTGAGGACCATCGAGGACATCGCTAGGGAAAGCCTGCCCGACACCTTCTTCATCGACTACACCGGTCAATCGCGCCAGGAGAAGGAACAGGGCTACACGATCATCATCGCCTTCGCGGCGGCGGTGCTCGTCATCTATCTGGTGCTGGCGGCGCAATTCGAAAGTTTCCGCGATCCGCTGATCATCATGATGGCGGTGCCGCTGTCGATCTTCGGCGCGATCGTGCCGCTTAATGTCGGGCTCGGCACGCTCAACATCTACACCCAGGTCGGCTTGATCACGCTGATTGGCCTGATCACCAAGCACGGCATCCTTCTGGTCGAGTTCGCCAACCAGCAGCGTGAAATGCACGGCATGCGGCGGCGCGATGCGATCATCGCCTCGGCCAGGGTGCGGCTGCGGCCGATCCTGATGACGACGGCGGCGATGGCGCTCGGCGTGGTGCCGCTGATCATCTCCAGCGGCGCGGGTGCCGCGGCACGCTATTCGATGGGCCTGGTGATCTTCACCGGTATCCTGGTCGGAACCATGTTCACGCTGTTCGTGGTGCCGATGTTCTACACCTTTATCGCCAGCAAGGACCTGCCGCATCACGCCGAAAAGCCGGATCCGAAGCTGATGCCGGTAATGCCGGATTAGATTGTACTAACATTGTACAATAAAAAGACCGGATTTCCGGCCTTTTTTGAGAGCGACGAGAGCAGTATCGCTCACTTGACGATGACGATGCGGGTGTTGGCCGGGCCGAAGACCTCGACGAGCTGGTAGAAATCGGCGGCGTTGTCCGGATGCAGACGCACGCAGCCATGCGAGGCTGGCTGGCCGAGGCGCTTGATGACGCTTGTCGCATGTACGGCGTAGCCGCCGCTGAAGAAGACCGAATGCGGCATCGGGGCGTTGTCGTATTTCTTCGAGTACCACATTTCATGCATGCGGGTCGGCTTGAACGAACCGGTCGGCGTGACGTGCGTCCTGTCGCCGGTCGAAACTTTCCAGGCGAATGTCGGCCGGCCGTCGACCAGGATTTCCATGGTCTGCTGCGATAGCGACACACGCGCGACGATCTTGTTGGCGGCGTGGGCTGCGCCGTTGCCGGCACCGAAAAGCAAGGCAGTACCGGTGATGACGGCGGCGGCGATGTTGATGAGCTTGGCGGAAATGGCAGTGTACATGATGTCTCCCCTATTCTGCCGGTCGGGGCCGGCTCAATTCGATGACCGGCTTATCGGGGCGTCGTGTTTCAAGCCGATTTCGCTAGATGCTCGTTTGTGTTTCGATTCTGTTTCCCCTGACAGAAAAGGTCCGTGCAAAGCAGCTTGCAGTTGCACGACGTCGTTATGACGGTGGCGTGTTTGCCTAGGCGGATCGGCCAAACCGCGGCGCGAATACGCGATTGTCTTTCGTTTGATAGGAATTCACCTGACTCCGAAACCGAGCTGCAACAAAGCGCAGCCTCGGCGGCATGATCCGGATACAGCGAACAGGCAAAGTTGACCTAACGAAAACAGCGGTCAACGAACGATCGGAAGCCAACACTGTTTTCGCGACGGTCTGGATTGGTCTGGACAGTTTCCAGCCTGCGCGTCGACCGGCTCAAGCCCCTCTGGCGGGGGCGGCTTAGGGCCGTTGAGGATGCGCGGCGCCTCCGGCAACTTGCAGCCGAGAGGACCGAAGGCCCGCGCCGCAACGGGGGGCTCCGCTGGCGGCGCGGGCGCTTCGGGGGTTCCCCTGAAGTGCCCGTAAATTCCAATTTTGAGGAACGAACAGGATGAAAACGAAATTCGCGGCTTCCGTGCTTTCCGCCCTGCTTTATGTCCAGGGCCTGCTCGGCATTGCCGGCCTCGCCACCGTGCTGCTGAAGGAACGTGCCCATGCCGGCGAGGTCAGCACGAACAGTGACATGCTGTCCGGCCCGTCGCTTCTCGTGGTGCGCTGAAGAGCATCGGACCCCAAAGTGGAAACCGGTTTTGGGAAAATCGATGCTCAAGACAAAAGGGTGGCCGTCCTGCCTTCAATCGGTGAATTGCGTGGGCGGATCGAACCGGTAGCCCGCACCCCGTATGGTGGTGATGGTTTCGGTATCGAGCTTGCGGCGCAGCCGCACGATGCGCGAATCGATCGACCGATCGAAGGCTTCGGCATTTTCGGCGGGCGCGGCGGCGATGATGTCGTCCCGCGTCAGCACCTTGCGCGGGCTGGCCAGGAACAGCCTGAGCAGCGCCACCTGCCCGGGGGACAGCTGTTCTTCCGTGCCCGAGCGGTGCATGACGATGGCCGATCGGAGATCGACCGTCGCGTTCTCCAGCACGATCAGTTCCCCGGCGCTCCTGCCGCGCCGAGCCAGAAGGCCGCCTACGCGAGCGGCAAGCTCCCTGACATTGAGCGGGCTTTCGACGACATCGGCGGCGCCGAGTTCGAGCGCCAGAACCTTGTCGACCAGATCGGCCGGGCGGCAGATCAGGATGAAATCCGGTCCACCTTCGCCGCCATGTCGCCTGAGCAGGTCGCGCCCCTCTGCCTGGCTGACGCTGTCGCCGACAACCACGACATCGATACCCTTTTCCGAAAGCAGCGATTCGGCCTCCCACGGCTGTCGCGCCGCGCGGACGTCATGACCGCGCCGCTCGAGATGATCGGCGAGATCGGTCGCAATTACTTCAGCGACGGAAACAAGCGCGATAACGGATCGTGCAGCCATGTTTTTCTACCCCGCATACGGCAACCCAAGAAGAGTGCTGGACATCATGTTTATACCCAATCTACTTTCCGCTGAAAGCGGGAGCGAAAGCATCGTGCGGGCACGAATTGTTATTGTCGAGGACGAGCCCGACCTGAGGGATGCGGTCGCCGAGTATCTCGGCGCCAGCGGCTATGATGTGGCCACGGCCGAAAGTGCGGCGGCGGCGCGCGACCTTTTGAAAACCCAGTCCTTCCATCTGGCCATTCTCGACATCGCCATGCCGGGCGAGGACGGCCTGTCGCTCGGCCGCTGGATGCGGTCGAAAATGCCGATCGGCATCATCTATGCGACGGCGGCCGGTACCGCGCTGGACCGCATCGTCGGACTGGAGCTCGGCGCTGACGACTACATCGTCAAGCCTTACGAATTGCGCGAAGTGCTGGCCAGGGTGCGCAGCGTGCTGCGCCGCGTTCCGGAGCCGACGGAGCCACAAAAGGCCAAGGCTGAAACATCCGGCCGCCGGTCCGTGAGCTTCGGACCCTTTCACGCCGATCTCGACGGCAGGCTCGTCACCGGCGCCAACGGCGCGGTCATCGACATGGCCAAGAGCGAGTTCGACGTGCTGGAGGTGTTCCTGACGCGCGCCAACCGGCTGTTGACGCGGGCGGCGATCTCCGAGGCGATCGGTTTCGTCGAGGACCCGGAGTCGTCCCGCGCCGTCGACATCCGCATCATGCGGCTGAGAAAGAAGATCGAGGCGGATCCGGCCAATCCGAAATTCCTGCGCACGGTGCGCGGCGAAGGCTATATCTTCTCACTGCCAGTCGGGGAGAACAACTAAGGCCCGGCGGCTTGAGCAAGCCACGGCCAGGAAATGACGGCTGACCATGACGGCTGAAACAACACGCGCGGACATGCAGGGCGCCAGGCAGGGCGCGGCGATGGTGGCCGTGCATGTGGTTCGCCGGCTGCGCGAAGCCGGCGATTGGCAGCGCGAGATGGAAGGTATTCTCCAAACGCTTTGCGAAGCCATGGATTGTCACCGCGGCATCCTGTTTCGCCTGCGCGAACTGCCCGGCCAGGGCTTCGCCCAGTCGGTCGCCGCTTATTGGATCGCCCCCCGGTTTGGCGGCGAACTGGCGTCACCGACCGTCATCATGCAGTCGGTCGTCGATTCGGACCCATTGCTGGAACGGCTGGCGGAGGACGAGCGTCAAGGCAAGATCTTCGCCGGGCACACACGCGATCTCGAAGGCTTTCTGCGGACCGATTTCGAAAAGCAGAACATCAAGTCATTCCTGTCGGTGTCGGTCTTTTCGCACGGCAATTTGTGGGGCACGCTGGCGGTCAACGACTGCATCCACGAACGCGAATGGACCGACCAGGAAGAGGCGGCGCTGCACATGGTGGCACTCGCCATCGGCGATGCCATCGAACGGTCGCCCTCCGACGCGCATGCCAGCGACGTCATTCGCCGCACCATGCTGCAGGCCTCTCTCGACGCCATCATCGTCATCGACGAGACCGGCTCGATCATCGAATTCAATCCGGCCGCCGAGAAGATGTTCGGCTATCGGCGCAGCGATATCCTCGGCAAGGACCTGCTCGATACGGTCGTGCCGGAATATTACCGCAAGGGCTATGCGTCGGGTGCCGAATACATGTCGGGCCGCGGCGCGCCGATGGTCGGCCAACGGCTTGAAACGGTCACCCAGAATGCCGCCGGCGAGGTTTTTCCGATCGAGCTGACGGCAACCGAGATGCGGGTCGCCGATCGCCAGCTGATCTTCGGCTCCATCCGCGACCTGCGCGACAGATTGCGGGCCGAGGAGGAAATCAACCGCCAGCGCGAAAAACTGCACCAGAACGAGAAGATGGCGGCAATGGGCTCGCTGCTTGCCGGCGTTTCGCACGAGCTCAACAATCCGCTGGCCGTGGTTGTCGCCCAGTCGACGCTGCTGCACGAATTCGCCGCCGATCCCCAGACCAAGGTGCGCGCCGAAAAGGTGCGCGCCGCTGCCGAGCGCTGCGGCCGTATCGTCAAGAGCTTCCTGTCGATGGTCCGCCTGCACCCGGCCGCACAAGCCGAAACCGACCTCAACCAGGTGATCCGCGCCGCACTCGAAGTGACCGCCTATGGTGCACGGTCGAGCGGCATCATCATCGACACCGATTTCGCCGGCGGCCCGTTGCTGGCCATGGCCGATGCCGATCACGTGACGCAGGTGGCCGCCAACTTCCTCATCAACAGCCAGCACGCCTTGGCCGGCGTTGCCGGCGACCGCAGGATCAAGGTCCGGACGTTTCGCAGCGACCGCGGCAATCCCGGATTCTCGGTCGAGGACAACGGGCCAGGCGTGCCGGAAGCGATACGCTCACGCATATTCGAATCCTATTTCACCACCAAGCCGGTCGGTGTCGGTACCGGCATCGGCCTGTCGATCTCGAAATCGATCATCGAGCGGCACAATGGCAATATCTGGTTCGAGGAGGTTTCGCCGAGAGGTGTGCGTTTTGTCGTGCAGCTGCCGGCGATCGCTGCCGGCGCGGCCGCCGCCGGCGAAGCTCCGTCGCGGTCCAGCGGCTTGCGTCACGCGCTGATCATAGACGATGAGCCGGATGTCGCCGCGTCGCTGTCCGATATTCTGGAGCTGATGGGCATCAAGTCGCGGGTCGTGCCGGCCTGGATCTCGGCCGCCGCGACGCTGAGCGGCCATGTGCCGCCGGACATCGTGTTTTCCGATTTGCGCATGCCCGGCAGCAGCGGCATAGCCGCCTATCGCGAGCTACTCGCCGAAATGCCGGGTCTGGCGCGGCGCTTCGTGCTTGTCACCGGCGATCTGATCGGCGCGAAAGGCGAGATCGAAGCGCTGCCGGCGCAGCAGCGACCGCCGATCCTCGAAAAACCGTTCAGCACGCTGGATGTGCGCGGCGTGCTCTCGGCCATTGCCGAGCAGGCCGCTCTGGGCGGCTAGACTCCGCGATCTCGCCCCGGAAGAAAAAGGCTCCCGGCCGACATTGCGGCGGGAGCCTGACTGGAGTGCTGGAGGGCGCTCGCAAAAAAATCAAAAAACGTTCGGCGTATCAGCCAACGGGGCGGTATTGGCGATCATGCGGACCGGTCGTGCCTTGCCCGACTGGGCAGCGATGACACGCAGGCAATCCAGGCTCTCGGCGCCCCAGGCCTGCCCCTTGCAGGCAAAATCGATCTCCGGCATCGGCAGGCGCGCCGTCTTGGTGGTGGTTGTCGCGCCATCGATGAGGTTGGCCGGCGGGTTCAGTGAGGCGAAGGCCGGACCGACGGTCGGCGTCAACGCCATGCCGGCAAATGCGGCAGCCGCCAGCAGCATGAACATCGCCATCGGATGATCACTGGCGCGCTGGCGCAGCGCCAGCTTCGGGCGTCGGTCGTTACGCTGGGGACCCTGCTGGCGAAGGTCGGTATCGGTGATCTGGATTTTCGTACGCATCGTCGTTTCCTTCGGTCTTCTTCTTTTCCCTGTTGAAACGAACTTAATCGCACCTTGTAACCGGCTAACGGTGATGGATTAACGATTGTGTAACCGGCATGAAACCAAGCCCGCGGCCATTCCTGGGCAAACCGATCCGGCGTAGCTGGCAGCACCGGTGGCATTCTCGTTTTCCGCTACCCACGGCACCAGATCCACGTCGCCTTTCCAGGCCCACAGAGCGTCGGGCGCTCAACAAGCGTAAGGGGATTAACGTCTGGAATTCCCGGGATTTTCCCGGCTTCGATCGTTCGGACTGGGCTCTCGAATCCCGCTCGATTTCCCGTCAAGAATTCGCCCCGTTTTTCCAAGCCATTGCATTTCAACGGAAAATATGCTTTTATTGAACGATCATTCAATAAATGAAGAGCCTTTTATGAACCCGCATCTGCGTGACGTGGCAATCCCCAACGATTGGGATCGGCGGGGGCTGCCGGGCTGGAGCTATCATTCCGACGCCTTGTTCGAACTCGAGAAAGAGCACGTCTTCCGCAACCATTGGCAGATCGCCGGCCATGTCTGCGACGTGCCGAACGCCGGCGACTATCTCACGATGGATGTGGTCGGCGAGCGGGCGCTGATCGTGCGCGGCAAGGATGGCGTTGTGCGCGCCTTCAACAATATGTGCCGCCACCGCGGCAGTCGCGTCGTTGCCGACAGCCAAGGCACTTGCAAGAATGCGCTGGTCTGCCCCTTTCATGGCTGGGTCTACAATCTCGACGGCACGCTGCGCGGTGCTGCCCGCCCCCGTTCCTTCCCCGACCTCGACAAGACCGATTTCGGCCTGATGCCGCTCGAGCTCGAAATCTGGATGGGCTTCATCTTCATCCGTTTCCGCAAGGGTGGGCCGCAGCCATCGGTGGCCGAGCTGTTGAAGCCGATCGAAGCCGAGATTGCCCATTACGGCGTCGCCGAGATGGTGCCGTCCTGGGGCATCTGGACCCAAAAGACGCCGGTCAACTGGAAGTCGGTGCGCGATGTCGACAATGAAGGCTACCACGTCGCCATGGCGCATCCGGCGCTGCAGGACCTTTACGGTGCGACCTATTTCGACGAGCCGTTCGTCAACGGCGTGTCGCGCTCGTTCGCCACCTACAATCCGCATGCCGGACGGCGCTGGAGCGTCGCGCAGTACATCAAGCTCGCACCCGAGGCGAAGCACCTGCCGGAACACCTGCGCAAGGCCTGGATCTACTACGGCATCTTCCCGAACAACGTGCTGTCGATCATGCCGGAATCGGTGCAGTTCTATCAGGAATTTCCGCTGTCGACGGGTGAGACGCTGCTGCGCGGCGCCATCTACCGCTATCGCGACGAGACCAGGGAACAGGCGGCAGCCCGCTACCTATCCTACCGCATCGACCGCGACACGCTGGCCGAGGACGTGCAGCTTTCGATATGGTCCAACGAATCCATGCTGTCCGAAGCCTTCGGAGGTTTTTACCTCTCCGATCTCGAATATGGCGTGCGCACCCACCACGACCATTTGCGTAAGCAAGTTCCCGTGCTCGGATTGGAGACCGCGCCCGAGGAGAAGGATATGTGGGCACTCAACGAGGCGCTCAGATCACGCTCCTGACGCCCCCGGTCCTCAGGCCCAAATGGCGACCGGAATGCCGAAACGATCGGCGAGCGGCGGATCCGGAAACGGCATTGCCTCGCCTCTGACGATGCGTCCGGCAACCACCATCATCGCCGCGGCATCGAGGAAATCGTCGGCGGCCGCGCCGCGCGGCGGCGTCTGGTCGAGAAAATCCTGGCTATAACCATGCCGGGCAAGCAGCGCCTTGCGTTCGGCCATGCCGGCCGGATTGATGTTGCCCCTGATCTTCTTTGGCAGGCGCATCGCCCGGTCGCCGTTCAGTTTGCAGAAGGCAACTTCCGGATGCGATTCGAACACGCGGCTGCGTAGTTCGGGGCGCGCGATCAGCAGCGAATCGATCTCACGGATCTTGGCGAAGATGCCGAAGGCCTGGATCGAGACACCGCGCGGCGGATCTGAGGTCGTCTTGGCTACCTCACTTGCCTTGCGATGTGCGGCGTACCAGGCGTCGACCGTGGTGAAGGCTTCGATCTCCGCGTAGAGCGCGGCGCGGGAGGGGGTGGCAAAGACACTGGACTGCCGGGCCCCAAGCAGCGGCCGCACCAGCGCCTCCGGGCCGCGACCGCCTCTTTGGGAGAAATCGGGCAGGCCGATTGGCATATCGACCGCTACCAACGAGTCGGCGGGCAGTCGGTCGAGCAACGCCGCGAAGCTTGGGAAAACGGCTGTCGACGGTGCCGCACCGGGATCGCGGCGGACGGCTATCCAGCCGGCCTTGCAACCGTCGACGCCGACAAGCACAACACCCCAGGGCATAACATCGTCGGGCGCAACGTCCTTGGGCGCACCATCCTGGGGCACGGCGTCTTCGGCCTGCGTCACGCCCGGCGGTCCCGTTCCGGATGCAGGAGATGGCGAAGCTGCACCATCGCCATCGGGTGCGACAGGCTCTGGGCATCGGTCTCGAGCTGCAACTCGTCGCCGCCGCGCTTGGCGGTCCGCGCCAGGATCTCGTAGACCGCCGCCGTGGTCGATTGCAGCGCCTTGGCGGCCGCCTGGCCGGACAGGATCCGCGCCAGGTAGACGGCCGCCGTTAGGTCGCCGAGCCCATTCGGCGGCTTGTCGATGAGCCGGTGTTCGGCAAGCAGTGCCTCTCTGCCGGCGAGCAGTAAATTGCCGGTGCCGCCGGCCATCATCGCCGGCGCCGATGTGACCAGCATGGCCGGTGGGCCAGCCTGCAGGGCTGCAGCCATTGCCGATTTCAAGTCGGGCAGCGGCGCTCCGGCCATCCATTCCAGCTCGTAGCGGTTGGGCGTGGCGATATCGGCGATCGGCATCAGCCGGTCGCGCATGGCGATTGCGGTCGGCTCAGGTACGTAGAGCCCGCCCGAATCGCCCATCACCGGATCGCAGATATAGAGGGCGTCCGGCGTCTTCGCCTTCACTGCGCCGACCAGCGAAGCGACGGCTTCGGCCTGGCCAGCCTCGCCGAGATAGCCGGACAGCACGGCGCCGACCTCGCCCAGCCACGGCGCGCGCTCGAGGTCGGCCATCAGCGCCTTGAACTGGTCCAGCGGCGGCACGATGCGGGTGGCCCGGCCATGGCCCGGATGCCAGGGCAGGATGACGGTCGGTACCGCCCAAACCGGAAAGCCGAGCGTCTCCAGCGCAAAGACGGCGGCACGGTTGCCGACCGAGCCACGGGCGACATGGCTGGAGACGACGATGACCGCGCGCGGCGCCTCGGTTTTTTCGGCACTCATTGATTTTCCTAACTGCCCCTGGTGACGAAAAACACGAGCCAGATCAACAGGCCGATGGCAATAAGCAAGCCCGCTGCCCGACCGATGCGGGTGCCCCAATATTCGATCGGGTCCGACCGGTCGGCATCGGCCGCGGTGACGTGGTCGCGCGCGCCTTTAGTGGTTCGTGCAAGGAACGAGGTGCCCCCCGGGTCGGTCTCGCGCGCCACCCGTTCGATGATGCGGCGCGATTCCGCGTCGCTGTCGTGGCGTTTCGCCATGGTGATGTCCCGTTTTATGCCGAGCTTAACCCGTTCGCCTCGTCTGTCACAGGGCCCGACGGCGAATGGCAGAAACCAGTAACACTTCTCGGCCGAAGTCATTTTCTTACGCAAGGATTGTGCTAATGCTTCGCCTGCCAATGCTATCGAGGGGACTTATCATGCTTGCCCAGCGCCTTTCTTCGCCGCCAATCTTCCGTAATTTAGCTGCGTTCCTGGTTATGGCCGTCATGCTGCCGCTGCTTGCCGGCTGCGGCTACAACACCATTCCAACAGCTGAGGAAAACGCCAAGGCCGCATGGAGCGAGGTGTTGAATCACTACCAGCGCCGCGCCGATCTCATCCCCAATCTGGTCAACACGGTCAAGGGCTACGCGGCGCACGAGAAGGACACGCTCGATGCCGTGGTCGAAGCGCGCGCCAAGGCGACGCAGGTGACCGTGACGCCGGAAACGCTGAACAATCCGGAAGCCTTCAAGAAATTCCAGGACAGCCAGGCCGGCCTGACCAGCGCGCTGTCGCGCCTGCTGGCGGTGGTGGAGAACTATCCCGATCTCAAGGCCAACCAGAACTTTCTGGCGCTGCAAGCACAACTCGAAGGCACCGAGAACCGGATCACGGTCGCCCGCCGCGACTATATCCAGGCAGTGAGAGAGTACAATCTGACGCTGAGGACCTTCCCGTCGGTGATCTGGGCGACCTTGTGGTTCCGCGGCAACCAGCCGTTTGCGAATTTCACCATCGAGGAGGATAAGATGCAGCCGCCGAAGGTCGATTTCGGCACGCAGCAGGGCGGGTGAAGAACAGCCGGTGAGCGTGGTCCCTATTGGCCTTGCACTCCGTAGCGCCCCCCTCTGCCCTACCGGGCATCTCCCCCTCAAGGGGGGAGATTGGCAGCTTTGGCCTCACCGCCCATCCTGCAACGTTGGAGATTGGCGAAAACAGCCGTGACAGCCGATCTCCCCCCTTGAGGGGGAGATGTCCGGCAGGACAGAGGGGGGCGCGACAGAACGCCAGCCTGGCCTTCCTGCTCGTCTTCCAAAGCCTTCTCCTCCTCCCTCTCATCGCCTTCGCCGCCGACCTGCCAACCCTCACCGGACGGGTCGTCGACAATGCCGGCATCATCGATGCCGCGACCAAGGCGGCGCTGACGCGGAGGCTTGCCGAGTTCGAGACCAAAGGGTCCGACCAGATCGTCGTCGCGACCATCCCCAGCCTCGACGGCGAGGAGATCGAGCCTTACGCCAACCGGCTGTTCCGCGCCTGGAAACTGGGCCAGGCGAAGGAGAACAACGGCGTCCTGCTTCTGGTGGCGCCGAACGATCGCAAGATGCGCATCGAAGTCGGCTATGGGCTGGAAGGCACGCTGACCGACCTGCACACCAAGCTGATCATCGAAAACGACATGGTGCCGGCCTTCCGTGCCGGCGATTTCTCAGGCGGCATCAGCAAGGCCGTCGACGACATGATCATGGTGCTGGAAGGCAATCCCGAAGAACTGGAGGCGCGCGGCGAACGCAACCAGCAGCCGCCGTTCAACAGCGACGATCTGTTCTTCACGATTTTCATAGCCATCTGGGCAATCATCTTTTTCGGCGGCCTCGCAGCCTCCATCCTGCCGCCGATCTTCGGCCAGAAGATCGGTCCCGGCCGCTATCGCTGGCTGGGCATGACCTTCGAGCCAAACCGGCGGTCGTCCGGCGGCTGGTCGGGAGGTTCCGGCGGGGGATGGTCGTCGGGTTCAAGCGGTGGCGGGTTTTCCGGCGGCGGCGGTTCGTCCGGCGGCGGCGGCTCCTCGGGAAGTTGGTGACGAGATGACAAGACACGCCATCAGCCCGGTGGAATCCGGCCGTTTCATCAAAATAATCGGCACCGCACTGTTGGCCATGGCGGTGCTGCTGGTCGGCTTCGCGGCCTTCGCCGCCGCACTGCCGGCGCTGACCGGACGGGTCGTCGACAATGCCGGCATCATCGATGCCGCGACCGAGGCGGCGCTGACGCGGAGGCTTGCCGAGTTCGAGACCAAAGGGTCCGACCAGATCGTCGTCGCGACCGTCCCCAGCCTCGACGGCGAGGAGATCGAGCCTTACGCCAACCGGCTGTTCCGCGCCTGGAAACTGGGCCAGGCGAAGGAGAACAACGGCGTCCTGCTTCTGGTGGCGCCGAACGATCGCAAGATGCGCATCGAAGTCGGCTATGGGCTGGAAGGCACGCTGACCGACCTGCACACCAAGCTGATCATCGAAAACGACATGGTGCCGGCCTTCCGTGCCGGCGATTTCTCAGGCGGCATCAGCAAGGCCGTCGACGACATGATCATGGTGCTGGAAGGCAATCCCGAAGAACTGGAGGCGCGCGGCGAACGCAATCCGGCGAATGACAATCCTGTCGATCCCATCTTCATGCTGTTCATTGTCTTGTGGGCGACGATGTTCTTCGGCGGCTTGGCAATGGCGTTCCTGCCGCCGATCTTCGGCACGAAACTGTCGCCGGGCGTGTACAAGTGGCTGGGCATGACGTTCCGCTACGGCCGTGGGCCAGCTTCGTCATCCTCCGGTGGCGGTGGCTGGACGTCGGGGACCTCGTCCGGCAGTGGCTGGTCGTCTGGAAGTTCCGGCAGCGGTTGGTCGTCCGGAAGTTCGGGCGGCGGGTTTTCAGGCGGCGGCGGTTCGTCCGGCGGCGGCGGTTCTTCAGGAAGCTGGTGAGACATCAATCATGGCAACACGACCGATCAGCCCCGAGGATCATGAGCACATCGCCGGTGCGATCCGCGCTGCCGAATCAAAGACCGACGGCGAGATCTACTGCGTCGTGGCGTATGCCAGCGACGGCTATTTCTTCCCGGCCGCCTTCATGGCGACGCTCGGCATGCTCGTCGCCAGCCTCGCCGTCGGTTATGGGCTGGAAGCCTGGTGGCTGTCGATCCGCTTGCCGCATTTCGTCATCGCCGAGCTTCTGGCGCTTGCCAGTGTGCTCATCCTGTTGTGGGCATTGCCGGCATTGCGCATCCATTTGGTGCCGAGGCGGCTGCGCTACCAGGCCGCCCACGCCAATGCGATGAAGCAGTTCCTCGCCCGCAACGTCCACCGCACCACGGCGCGCACTGGCGTGCTGGTGTTCGTCTCGATTGCCGAGCGCTACGCCGAGGTGGTCGCCGACAGCGGGATCGATTCTCGTGTCGGCCAGCATGTCTGGGACGGTGTCGTCCGCGACCTTACGGCGCATGCCGGCGACGATCGGCTTGCCGAGGGGTTCGTCAAGGCGATCCAAGCAGTCGGTGCGGTACTGGCCGAGCATTTTCCGGTCTCGACCGGCGACAGCAACGAACTGGACGACCATCTGGTCGAGATTTGATCTCGCCAAAAGCGGTTTCGCAGCGTCTCAAGGACGCACCGTCCGGCTGTGTGAAAGCATCGCGGCGGTTGACCGGACTCTTGCAATCGGGCGCAGCGGGTTTATGGTTAACCAATCATGAATACGCTGAGCATCGACATCAGGAAAGCCGAACCGCGCGATGCAGCCGCCATCGCCGACGTGCATCTCGAGGCCTGGCGCGGCGCCTATTCGGGCATCATCCCGCACCGCACGCTGACATCGATGATCAACCGCCGCGGCGCCGACTGGTGGGCGAATGCCATTCGCCGCGCTGCCACCGTCCTGGTCGTCGAAATCGGCGGCAAAATTGCCGGCTATGCGACGATCGGCAAGAACCGCGCCCGCGAACTCAGGCAGCAGGGCGAGATCTACGAACTTTACCTGCGGCCGGAATATCAAGGCATCGGGCTCGGCAGCCGGCTGTTCTCGGCCGCGCGGGCACGGCTGGCCGACCATGGCCTGAAAGGCATGGTGGTCTGGGCGCTGGAAGACAATCAGAACGCACTTGCCTTCTATGCCGGCGCCGGTGGCCGCGATGTCGCCGAAGGCGTCGAGATATTCGAGCAGAAGGCGCTGAAGAAGGTCGCTTTCGTCTGGGAATGACGGCCAGCGTATGATCCGGCCGGTTTTCGGTTCGGACGATCTCCCCGTACCATTCGCCGCATTGCACCATTCGCCGTCGCCCGCTATCGATCTCCAATCGAGAGAGGGATAAAGCGATGCGTATCGAAGCGATTGCCAGCGGAAAGAACCCGCCCGAGGACGTTAACGTCATTATCGAGGTGCCGATCGGCGGCGAGCCGATCAAGTACGAGATGGACAAGGAGGCCGGCACGCTGTTCGTCGACCGCTTTCTGCACACCTCGATGCGCTATCCCGGCAATTACGGTTTCGTACCACACACGCTATCGGGCGACGGCGACCCGATCGACGTGCTAGTCTGCAACACGCGCGCGCTGGTGCCAGGCTGCGTTATCAATGTGCGGCCGATCGGCGTGCTGGTGATGGAGGACAATGCCGGCCAGGACGAGAAGGTGATCGCGGTGCCTTCACCCAAGCTGACCTTGCGTTACGAGGACGTCCACGAATACACGCAATTGCCTGACATTACCCGCCAGCAAGTGCAGCATTTCTTCGAGCACTACAAGGATCTCGAACCCGGCAAATGGGTCAAGATCGAAGGCTGGTACGATGCGGCCTATGCCAAGAAGATGATCGTCGAGGCAATCGAGCGGGCCAGGCGCAAGTAATTATCGGGCGCAAATAATCAGTTGTCGACGCGGCCGAAAGCGGGCGCGTCGCCAAGCACCTCACGCTTGTCCTTGCCGCAGGCGAAGGTGCGTGCCTTCTCGTCGGCAAGCTTGCGCGCCTGATCGTTGGCGGCGGGATTGCCGGTGGCGAGCACAAGGCCGATCGTGCAGCCTTCGTGGGCGTCAGGCTGGGCAACCTTGGCGACGATCAGCACTTCCGTCGACTTGTTCCCGCCCTCGGTATCGCTGATCGAGCGACGTTGAATGACGGCGAACGGAATGGTAGTTTTGCCGTTGGTTTCGATCCGCCACTCGACTTTGGGTCCAGCCGAATTGAGGCCCGAAAAGCTTTCCCAGACAGTGGTCATATCGCCGGGTGGAAAGCCGTAGAACAGCGATTCCCGCGCGTCGTCGTAGGAAACCAGCACCGGGTAGCCGCGATAGCCCGAACAGGCGAGATCGGCCCAGTCGCCGTCGCCTTCTTCCGCTTGGGCATAGATGACGCAGTCCTTCTCCCAATCGAGATCGGTATAGACGCTGGATATGTCGCCGGCCCGGGCCGCCTGGCAGAAACCGGCGAGGGCAAGCGGGATCAAGAGAGCGCGCATGGCGGAACAACTCAGTTCGGGGGGCGCAGCGTACCGTCAAATTTAGCAGCAGCCTAGAGGAAGTCAGGCTGCGCACAGTGGTCTGGTAAAACGGACCACTATTTCTTCAAGCTTGCCTCTATGAGAAGATCGGCGTTGCGGGCCACCGACTGCGCCGGTCCGCCGGCACCGAACAACTGACCGCTAATATAGGCGCCCTCGATCAGCAGCAGCAGCCCGTCGCCCAGCGTCTCGGCGTCGCCGGCGCCCATCGCCGCCGCCATGGCACGCAGGCGGCGGCGCAATTCCTGCTTGTTGGCCTCGCTCACGACGCGGGCCGGATGGCCATGTTCGGGATATTCGACCGCGGCATTGGTCATGCCGCAGCCACGATAATCGGGCCTTTGCGTACGCTTGCCGACACGCGTCAGGAAGGCGACGATCTGCGCGCGCGGATCGCCCGGATGGGCATTCACCGCCTCGTCGAAGCGCTCCCAGAATTCGAGGTCATAGTGCCGAAGGTAGGATGCGGCCAGCTCGTCCTTGGACGGAAAGCTGCGGTAGAGGCTGGGCTTGGTGACGCCGGCACGCCGCACGATCTCGTCGACGCCGATCGCCCTGATGCCTTGCCGGTAGAACAGATCGCGCGCCACCTGGAGAATCCGTTCGGCGGCGCGAGGCGGCGGTGCGTCATTGGCCTTGATCGTTGGTTCAATGCTTTTCATGCCTGGTCTGCCGATTAGCTGGTTGACAATGTTACCGGTCGGTACGTATGTTTCGCGCTCCTGCAACGTACCGGTCAGTAACATGATAACTCAATCCCGCCCGTTTGGCCAGCGCTACGCTTTCGTCGTGGTCGCCGTCATCTTCCTCTGCCTGCTGATCGCAGCGGGCCTGCGTTCGGCGCCGGCAGTCATGATGCTGCCGCTGGAGAACAGTTTCGGCTGGCGGCGCGACGTGGTGTCGCTGGCGGCGGCCACCGGCATCTTCCTCTATGGCCTGACCGGGCCGTTTGCCGCGGCGTTGATGGAGCGGATCGGGCTGCGCCGCACCTTGCTTGCCGCGCTGCTGTTGATGTCGGGATCGACCGCGCTCAGCCTGTTGATGACCAAACCGTGGCATCTGCTCCTCACCTGGGGCGTGTTTTCCGGCGTCAGCTCGGGCGCCGTCGCCACCGTGCTCGGCGCGACCATCGTCAACCGCTGGTTCAAGACCAATCGCGGCTTGGTGATGGGACTGATGTCGGCGTCCAGTGCCACCGGGCTGCTGGTCTTCCTGCCGCTGCTCGCCTCGCTCGCCCAGTCGGGCGGCTGGAGGCCGGTTGTCATCGCGGTCTCGGTTGCCACCGCCTGCCTGCTGCCGCTGGTCTGGCTGCTGGTGCCGGAGCGGCCGGCCTCCATCGGCATGGTGCGCTATGGCGCCGAGCTCGACGACGTGCCGCCGTCACCACCTGCCGCGCAAGGCAATTTCCTCGCGCATACGATGAGCACGCTGCGCCGCGCCGCCGGCACGCGCGTCTTCTGGTATCTGTTCGCCACTTTCTTCGTCTGCGGCTTCACCACCAACGGGTTGGTCGGCACGCACCTGATCGCCTTTTGCGGCGACATGGGCATAGGCGAAGTGCAAGCCGCCGGCCTGCTGTCGATGATGGGCATCTTCGATCTTATCGGCACGACGCTGTCGGGCTGGCTCACCGACCGTTTCGACCCGCGCAAGCTGCTCGGCGTCTATTACGGTATTCGCGGCCTGTCGCTGATCTATCTGCCCTATTCCGGCTTTTCGGCAACCAGCCTGATCATCTTCGCCGTGTTTTACGGACTGGACTGGATCGCCACGGTGCCGCCGACGCTCAGGCTTTCCAACGAGGCGTTCGGCGACCGCAGCGGACCGATCGTCTTCGGCTGGATCGTCGCCGGCCATCAGGTTGGCGCCGCGACAGCGGCCTTCTTCGGCGGCACCATGCGCGAGCTGCAAGGCAATTACGAGCTTGCCTTCCTGATCGCCGGTATGACGGCAATAGCCGCCGCCTGCATCTCGCTGCTGATCAATACCACCCGCCCGGCGTTTGATCCGGAACCGCAGGCGGCATAGGGCGCAATCGGCCGTGCTAATCTCCCCCTTGAGGGGGAGATGGCCGCGAAGCGGCCAGAGGGGGTCGGTCCGACTGGGCTCGGCCCCTTATCGCCGATGCAGGAGGCCGGCGCTCCGCGCGAGACGACCCCCTTCTGTCGCCTTCGGCGACATCTCCCCCTCAACGAGGGAGATTCGCCAGCCTGTTCACTGTTATCAAACCTTCATCGTTTCGAAATGTGCCTGAAACATTGAAGCTGGAGCTTGGCGGCGACGTTCAATGCCATCCAGGAGACAGCCATGAACAAGATTTCGATGACGCGGCGCGCTTTCGTCACGTCGGCCAGCGCCGTTGGCCTGGTCGGCGCCTCGGGCCTCGCCCTTCCCTATTACTCGCGCGCCAATCAGCGCCCGGCGTTCACCCATGGCATCCAATCCGGCGACGTCGATGCCACCAGCGGCATGGTCTGGACACGCACCGACCGGCCGTCGCGCGTCATGTTCGAGGTGTCGTCGACCGAAAGCTTCACCAATGCCGTCCGCCTGGCGCCGCTCGATACCTCGCCGGCCAGCGATTATACGGTGAAGCGGCTGCTTACCGATCTCGCCTCCGACCAGGACATCTTCTACCGCATGGTCGCGGCCGATCTTGCCGACATCAACGCCGTTTCCGAGCCGGTCGTCGGCCGCTTCCGCACGGCACCTGCCTCGAAGCGCGACATTCGCTTTGCCTGGTCGGGCGACACCGCCGGCCAAGGCTGGGGCATCGACGAGACCGGCATGAAGACCTACGCCACCATTGCCAAGCACACGCCCGACTTCTTCCTGCATTCGGGCGATACGATCTATGCCGATGGTGCGATGAAGGACGAGGTCGACCTGCCCAACGGCGGCAAGTGGAAAAACAAAGTGCTGATCGACGAGAAGCGCAAGGTTGCCGAAACGTTGGACGAATACCGGGCGCAGTGGAAATACAACATGATGGACAGGCATGTGCTGGCGCTCAGCGCCATCTGTCCGACCTTCTATCAGTGGGATGACCACGAGGTGCTGAACAACTGGTCGGACTCGAAGGACCTGAGCGCCGACGATCGCTACACTGAAAAATCCATCCATGTGCTGGCGGCACGTGCGGCGCGCGCCTTCCACGAAATGACGACGATCCGTTACGAGCCGTCGGAGCCCGGCCGCGTCTACCGCAAGATCGCCTATGGTCCGCTGCTCGACGTGTTCTTCCTCGACATGCGTTCCTACCGCGGCCCCAACGGTCCGGATATGCAGGAGACGATGACGCCGCAATCGCGCATCCTCGGTGAACAGCAGATCAAGTGGCTGAAGCGTGAACTGGCGAATTCCAACGCAACCTGGAAAATCATCGCCGCCGACATGCCGCTCGGCCTCGTCGTCTGGAACGACGGCACCAAGAAGGTAGGGGCCGAGGCGGTCAGCAATGGCGACAATGGCCCGGCCAAAGGGCGTGAGCTGGAAATTGCCGACCTTCTTCGCTATATAAAGAATGCGGGTATCAGCAACACTGTCTGGCTCACCGCAGACGTGCATTACACAGCCGCGCATTACTACAATCCGGACAAGGCGCAGTTCCAGGACTTCAATCCGTTTTGGGAATTCGTTTCGGGTCCGATCCATTCCGGCACGTTCGGGCCTAATGGTTTCGATATGACATTCGGCCCGGAGCTGAAGTTCATAAAGGCACCAACTGCCGAACAGGGTCAAAACCTGCCGCCTTCGGCCGGCCTGCAGTTCTTCGGGCTCGTCGAAATCGATGGCGCCACCGAGCAGTTGACGGTGCGGCTGATGGATCGCGACGACAGCGAACTCTACAAGGTCACGCTCGATCCGGTGCGGTCGGCGTGAGCGACGGCGTCACTACCCTCGGGCCAGCCCGAGGGTAGGACGTATATCAATCGGGATAGCAGACGACGGGAATGTTGGGCCAGACGGCGCTGTCGCATCCGGCATTTTGCTGCCGCTGCTTGAAGGCGGCGCTGACCGGCCCGGTCACCACCGGATCGACGCCATCGGGAGCATCGGCAAAAAGCTGCTCCGCCGACGGCTTGTCGGACGGCAAAGCAGACCGCGTCTCCTTGTACGACGCCGCCGACTGCGCCGCGCCGGCCGCGAGGAGGACGGCGAGCGCGGTACATGCCAAAATCGGCCGGAGTTTGATGCCTATCTCGATCATGAAATTCGAACTGTCCGGACCATGAAAGGTTCCGCCTTGGTTAATAATTCCACTTCACACCAAGACATTTAAGATTTGGTGACTTTATTTGGTGGCTCGCCTCCTCTTTCGCAATTGCGAAAAACCCTGTATGAGCCGCCCAACCGAAAGAGGCAGCGCCTTTTGGCCTGCTGCCTGCAACGCTCCCGAGACCGAAACATGAAAATCCGCAATATCGCGATCATCGCGCACGTCGACCATGGAAAAACCACCCTCGTCGACCAGCTTCTGAAACAGTCCGGCTCGTTCCGCGACAACCAGCGCGTCGCCGAGCGCGCCATGGATTCGAACGACCTCGAAAAGGAACGCGGCATCACCATCCTGGCCAAGGCGACCTCGGTCGACTGGAAGGACACCCGCATCAACATCGTCGACACGCCCGGCCACGCCGACTTCGGCGGCGAGGTCGAGCGCATTCTGTCGATGGTGGATTCGGCCATCGTGCTGGTCGACGCCGCCGAGGGGCCGATGCCGCAGACCAAATTCGTGGTCGGCAAGGCACTCAAGGTTGGACTGAAGCCGATCGTCGTCATCAACAAGATCGACCGGCCAGATGCCCGCCACGTCGAAGTGGTCAACGAGGTGTTCGATCTTTTTGCAGCACTTGACGCCACCGACGAGCAGCTCGACTTCCCTATCCTTTATGGTTCAGGCCGCGACGGCTGGGTCTCGGAAAACCCCGAAGGTCCGAAGGACCAGGCTCTGGCGCCGCTGTTCGACCTCGTCATCAAGCACGTGCCGGCGCCGACCGTTCATCCCGGCCCGTTCCGCATGATCGGCACCATCCTGGAAGCCAATCCGTTCCTCGGCCGCATCATCACCGGCCGTATCGAATCCGGCACGCTGAAATCCAACCAGGCGGTCAAGGTGCTGCACCATGACGGCACCCAGGTCGAAACCGGCCGAATCTCGAAAATCCTTGCTTTCCGCGGGCTCGAGCGCCAGCCCATCGACGAGGCGCAGGCGGGCGACATCGTCGCTATTGCCGGCCTGTCGAAGGGCACCGTCGCCGACACGTTCTGCGACCTGTCGGTGACCGAGCCGCTGCACGCGCAGCCGATCGATCCGCCGACCGTGACGATGTCTTTCCTGGTCAACGATTCGCCGCTGGCCGGTACCGAAGGCGACAAGGTGACCAGCCGCGTCATCCGCGACCGCCTGCTGCGCGAGGCAGAAGGCAATGTCGCGCTGAAGATCGAGGAATCACCTGACAAGGATTCGTTCTTCGTTTCCGGCCGCGGCGAATTGCAGCTGGCCGTGCTGATCGAGACGATGCGCCGCGAAGGTTTTGAGATCGCCGTGTCGCGGCCGCGCGTCGTCATGCAGAAGGGCGACAGCGGAGAATTGCTGGAGCCGGTCGAGGAAGTCGTCATCGACGTCGACGAGGAGCATGCCGGCGTCGTCGTGCAGAAGATGTCGGAGCGCAAGGCCGAGATGGTCGAGCTTCGCCCTTCGGGCGGCAATCGCCAGCGCATCGTCTTTCACGCACCGACGCGCGGGTTGATCGGCTACCAGTCGGAACTGTTGACCGACACGCGCGGCACCGCTGTGATGAACCGGCTGTTCCATGCCTATGAACCTTACAAGGGTGAGCTGCCGGGCCGTACCAACGGCGTGCTGATCTCCAACGAACAGGGTGAATCGGTGGCCTACGCCATGTGGAACCTGGAAGACCGCGGCCCGATGGTCATCGACCCCGGCGTCAAGGTCTATCAGGGCATGATCATCGGCATCCATTCCAGGGACAACGACCTCGAAGTCAACGTGCTCAAGGGCAAGAAGCTGACCAACATCCGCGCCGCCGGCAAGGACGAGGCGGTGAAGCTGACACCGCCGATCCGCATGACGCTGGAACGCGCGCTGGCCTGGATCCAGGACGACGAGCTGGTCGAAGTGACGCCGAAGACCATCCGCCTGCGCAAGCTCTATCTCGATCCGAACGAGCGCAAGCGTTTTGAGAAGTCGGCGAAAGTGGTCGGCGCGGCATAAAGGGCAATACCGCGCAATGAGCGGTAAACTCGTCATGGCTGTCATATACGACAATCGACCCGAGGCCGAAGTTTGCGTGTCGATGCTCGACGCTTATGGAATTTATGCTCTCGCGAATTATCTTCTCGACACGGGCAGGCTTGGCTTGATCCATGTGCAAGTCGCCGACAGCGATCTCGATACGGCCAAGGGTTTGATTGGCTCGGCCTCCAAAGAGGGCGACTGACCCCTGGCCGTAACTGTCTCTGATTACGGGTGCCCTTGCCGTCGCCTCATCCACCTGCAGCCGAAATGATTTCGTCCCGGTCTGGTTCGCCAGACAGGTGGATCCGGATCGCCGTTCCCGCCCGCGCCGGCCGGCGCAAGGCTTTGGCCCCGTCCGGACCAACCACCTGCAATCGCTTCTCTTCCCAAACCTGTAGCCGCGATCGCGGGACACCGAGTTCGCTGGCCAGCAACCGGTCGAGCCGCAGCGTTGTCGGCATTTCGAGCCAGAGCTGAAGTTCGAGAGCGCTGGTATTTTCCGGCCTGTCCCCGAGCACCTGCTTATGAACGATGGCTTCGGGAAACTCCTCGACGCGCCCGATACTGCTTCGCAATGCGGCAACATCGAAAGCATGGCGCCGCGCCAGGACCGGATCATTGCTTTCGAGCGCCTGCAATATTGCCGGTTCGATATCGCGGCGGCTGCAGCGCTCCAGAATGCCGAAATTCCAGGAATTGTCGCAGTCGATGCAGCGGTAGATCAACCAGGCGTGAATGCGCTTGCCGTTGGCATTGACCCGGAATTTGCCGCTGCAGCGATAGGCTTTCAGGCCGCCGCAGCGATTGCAGTTGAGGTGAGGTCGAGGTGCGGTCTTGGGTGTGATCGCCCAGCGGATACGCAGTATCGAAGGCATGCCGAAAAGCCCTTCCCGTCGGGAAGTTCGTCAGATCGGCGATATCGAGAACCCTTGCGGGCACGGCGTGGCGAGAGACTGCGGTAGTTGGAAATCAGGTGTCGCGGGTGGTTATGCGCGACAGCGGTTCAGCAGTGCCAAACCGGTCTCGAACCGCCACCCGAGGAACACATGATGTGAAAACAGGCATCGCGACTGCGACGCCCTGCTCTGTGTTGGGGGAGTTGACGAGACCGGCGGTTACGTAGGCAAAGTGAAGCTCGGAAAGGATTTCGGAACGACATCTCTAGCCGTGAGGTGCCTGGCCGACAAGCCTTCTTTCGGTAGACGCTACCGTCGCCGGAACAGTTGGGTTATGTTGAACGACCCAAACATTTCAAACGAGACCGCGTTATGCATTTCACGTCGCTGCTGATTTTTGCCGGCGCCCTGCTAGTTGCAGCCGGCTCGCCCGGCCCATCGATCGCCGCTCTTGTGGCGCGGGTCATCTCGAAAGGGTTTCGCGACGTGTTTCCGTTCCTGCTTGCCATGTGGATCGGCGAAGCGATCTGGCTGTCCCTGGCGGTGTTTGGCCTCGCCGTGGTGGCGCAGACGTTCCATTTAGCCTTTGTCGTCGTGAAGTGGGTCGGCGTCGCCTATCTCGGCTGGCTTGCCTGGAAGATGTGGACGGCACCGGTCGAGACCAAGGAAGGCGCGCTGCCGCGCGAAGATTCGCCCGTCAGACTGTTCTTTGCCGGCATGGCGGTGACGCTCGGCAACCCCAAGATCATGATGTTCTATCTGGCGCTGCTGCCGACCATCATCGACCTCGGTTCGGTCAGCATGATCGGCTGGGTCGAGCTGACCGCGACCATGGCCGTTGTCCTGGTCGCTATCGATTTGACCTGGGTGCTCGCCGCATCACAGGCGCGCAAGCTGCTCAAAAGCAAGCGGGCGATGAAGATCGCCAACCGCGTCAGCGCCGGAACCATGGCCGGCGCTGCGGCGGCTATCGCGGCGCGGTCCTGAGCCGGCGCGTCAACCCATTTCGATTATCGGCGCAATCTCGACGCTGAAACCCGGGTCCGTCAGGATAGGACAATCCTTGGCTTTGCCGACGGCATCGTCGATGTCTTTCGCTTCGATGATGGTGTAACCGGCGGTCGGATTGCTACCGCCATTGTTCTCGACCTTGCCGCCGGGCAGCAGGGTCTTCGACATGCCGACTGGATTGCCACCGTCGACCACCGCTGAGCCAAGCTTGCCGTACCAGCCGTTCCAGGCATCCATCGCTGCCTTCCGTTCGGCCTCCTCGGTCGGCATCTTGCCCGAGCCGTGATAGACGTAGAGAAATTTCGCCATGTTCTCCTCCTTTGATCGGCGGCATCGAACCGGCATGCGGTCATGCCGCATGCCGATCATCGGACCAAACCGGCAAACAAGCAACGAGAATGCGAAGTAGCTAATATAATGTGCGGTTGGCTCGCAACGGCGGTGCCCTATCGCGCCATCGCATGGTATTCATCGTTCGGCCGCATATCGATTGCCGATGCCAGCCGGTTCGACATGTTGAAGAACGCCGCGGTCGAGGCGACGTCCCAGATGTCGCGGTCGGAAAAGCCGACTTGCCGCAGCGCCGCCCGGTCCGCTTCGACGATCTTTGCCGGCTGCCCGGTCAGCTTCACCGCGAATTCGAGCATGGCGCGTTGCCTGTCCGAAAGCTCGGCGGCGCGAAAATTCATCACCATCATCTCGCCGAAGGCCGGGTCGCCGGAAAGCTGGCGCACCGCCGCGCCATGCGCGACCAGGCAATAGTAGCAATGGTTGACCGACGAGACGGCCACCGCGATCATCTCGCGCTCGAGTTTCGACAGGCCGGATTCACCCAGCATCAAATCATTGTACATGTCGGTGAAAGCGCGCAGCTTCTTCTCGTCGAAGGCATAGGCGAGCAGCACATTGGGAACGAGGCCGAGCTTCTCCCGGCACTTGGCGAAATAGGCCTTGGGTCGCGTCGCTCAGCTCCGCTGGTGCCAGGTCAAGCGCGGTAATTTTCTCCGTCATGGCGGATTTCTCCTCGTTTTCGCCAGGCTGCCGGTGAATTCCGACATTTCGTCGCAAGCCGTCAAACCTTTGTCGCCAAATACCCGTCATCTGTTAGCATAGCCGCAAAAACATGTGACGGGAGGGACTCATGGCCAGCGTAAAGTCAGCGAGCCGGTTGAAAAAAGCCGGCGTGACGAGGGGTGAAGCCGCGGGTGGCGAAAAGCCCGGCAGGCTTGCCGACTACTTGCTGGCCCGAGCTCCGGCCGAAGATGTCGCCGCCTATGACGTCATCGATCTCGAACGCGCTGCCGAACTCGCCGGCCGCGCAGTGGCCAGGCACAAGAAGGACGACTGCGTCGTTGCCATAGACGTCGATTCCGGTGTCGTCCGCCAGGGCCGGCCGATGACGGTGATCACCGTCGTCAACGACAACATGCCGTTCCTATTCGATTCCGTCCTCGGCGAGATTACAGAAAGCGCTGGCGAGCCGCTGCTGGTTACCCATCCGGTCATAGTCGTCAGGCACGGCAAGGACGGCGTCGAGGAAATCCTCGGCGATGGCGGTTATGCCAAGGGCGACCACAGCCATGACCGACTGAGCGTCATCCATGTCCATATCGGCCGCCTTTCGGCCGAGCAGGCCGAAGGCCTGGCCGCACGCCTGACCAAGCTGCTCGGCCAGGTGCGAGCCGCCGTCACCGACTGGAAGCCGATGCTTGCCCGCCTCGACCAGGCGATCTCGGAATTCCGCTACTCGCCAGTGCCGCTCGACAAGGCCCATGTCACCGAAGCGATCGCCTTCCTCGAATGGCTGCGCGACGACAATTTCACCTTTCTCGGCATGCGCGAATTCAACTACACCGGCGGCGAGACGAGCGGCATGCTCGAGCGCGCCGAAAAGCCCGGCCTCGGCATCCTTTCCGATCCCGACGTGCTGGTGCTCAGGCGCGGCACCGAAGCGGTGAGCACGACGCCGGAAATCCGTGCCTTCCTGCATGGGCCGGAACCGCTGATCGTCACCAAGGCCAACGCCAAGTCATCGGTGCACCGCCGCATCTACCTCGACTACATCGGCGTCAAGACCTACACCGGCAAAGGCGTGCTTTCAGGCGAGCTCCGTATCGTCGGCCTGTTCACCTCGACTGCCTATACGCGCTCGGTGATGAAAATCCCCTACCTGCGCTCGAAGGCGGAAACCGTCATTGCCAAATCCGGCTTCAATCCAAGCGACCATTCCGGCAAAGCTTTGATCAACGTGCTGGAGAGCTATCCGCGCGACGAGCTGTTCCAGGTTCCGGTGCCGATCCTGCGCAAGCATGCCGAAGCCATACTGGGCTTGATCGAGCGACCGCGCGTCAGGGCATTGGTGCGTGTCGACCAGTTCGACCGCTTCGTCTCCGTGCTCGTCTTCGTGCCGCGCGACCGCTACGACAGCGTCGTGCGCGAGAAGATCGGCACCTATCTGAAGACCGTCTTCGAAGGCCGGCTGTCGGCCTATTATCCGGCCTTCCCGGAAGGCGGGCTGGCGCGCGTCCATTTCATCATCGGCCGCTCCGGCGGCAAGACGCCGAAGGTCGAGCAGGCGACGATCGAGGCGGCGATCCGCGACATCGTACGGACCTGGGACGATGCACTGCGCGAGACCGCGACAGAGACCGGCGCCGATGCGAGACTCACGGCCATCGCCTCGCGTTTTTCGGAAAGTTATCGCGACAGTTTTCCGCCGGCCGTGGCGCTGGCCGACGCCGGGCGCATCGCCAAGCTCGATACGTCAAATCCGATCGCCATCGACTATTACCGTCACACCGTCCAGAAGCCGCATCAGGCTGCGCTGAAGATCTATCACCATGGCAGCCCGGTGGCGCTGTCGCGGCGCGTGCCCGTGCTGGAAAACATCGGTTTCCGCGTCATCAGCGAGCGCACTTTCGAGGTCGGCGACATTCAATCCGGCATGGTCTTCATCCACGACATGGAACTCGAGAACAGCTACGGCAGGCCGATCGACCTCGGCAATGGCGGCGCGCTGTTCCAGGATGCGTTCCTTTCCGTCTGGCGCGGCGATGTCGACAATGACGGCTATAACGGCCTTGCCCAGACCGCCGGCCTGTGGTCGGGCGAGATCACTGTCCTGCGCGCCTATGGCCGCTATCTGCAGCAGGCCGGCATCCCGCAGAGCCAGGATTTCATCGCCGCCGCGCTCAAACGTTATCCCGAGATCGCCCGCGGCCTGCATGCGCTGTTTGTCGCCCGCCTCAGCCCGACGGCCGAGACGGAAGGCGTCGTTCAGGCCAAACATCTGAAAGCCAAGATCACGGATGCGCTGGAAGACGTTCCCAACATTGACGACGACACCATCATCCGCCGTTATCTGAACCTGATCGAAGCCTCGCTGCGCACCAATCATTTCGTTGCCGATACGAAACAGAAAGGCCAATCGCTGGCGATCAAGCTCGATTCGCAATCGGTCGACGGGCTGCCGGCGCCGCGGCCATGGCGAGAGATCTTCGTCTACGGCTCCGAGGTCGAGGGTGTGCATCTGCGCTTCGGCCCGGTCGCGCGCGGCGGCCTGCGCTGGTCGGACCGTGCGCAGGACTATCGCACCGAGGTGCTCGGCCTGGTCAAGGCACAGCAGGTCAAGAATGCGGTGATCGTGCCGGTTGGCGCCAAGGGCGGCTTCTACCCGAAAAAGCTGCCGATGAGCGCCGGGCGCGACGCAATTTTCGAGGCCGGCACGGCCGCCTACAAGAATTACGTTTCCAGCCTGTTGTCGATCACCGACAATATCGGGCTGGACGGCGTCATCCCGCCAGCCGGCGTCGTGCGGCGCGATCAGGATGATCCGTATTTCGTCGTCGCCGCGGACAAGGGCACGGCGACCTTCTCGGACATCGCCAACGCCATCAGCGAAAGGCACGGCTTCTGGCTCGACGACGCTTTCGCCAGCGGCGGTTCGGCCGGCTACGACCACAAGAAGATGGGCATCACCGCCAAGGGCGCCTGGGAAGCGGTCAAGCGGCATTTCCGCGAGATGAACCGCAACATCCAAACCACGCCGTTCACCGTCGTCGGCGTTGGCGACATGTCGGGCGACGTGTTCGGCAACGGCATGCTGCTGTCGGAGCAGACCCGGCTGATCGCCGCCTTCGATCATCGCGACATCTTCATCGATCCCAATCCCGACATGGCGGCTTCGATGGCCGAGCGCCGGCGTATGTTCGCTCTCGCCCGCTCAAGCTGGCAGGATTACGACAAGACGAAGCTGTCCGAAGGCGGCATCGTCGTCTCGCGCAGCCAGAAGTCGATCACCTTGCCGGCCGCCGCGGCCGCAGCTATCGGCCTCGGCAAGACAACGGCCACGCCGGTCGAGATCATGAGTGCCATCCTCAAGGCGCCGGCAGATCTTTTGTGGTTCGGCGGCATCGGCACCTATGTCAGGGCATCGGGCGAGACCAACCAGGACGTCGGCGACCGTGCCAATGACGCGATCCGCATCACCGCGCTCGACCTGCGTGCCAAGGTCATCGGTGAAGGCGCCAATCTCGGCGTCACGCAGCGGGCGCGCATCGAATTCGGATTGAATGGCGGCCGCTGCAACTCAGATGCGATCGACAATTCGGGCGGCGTGAACTGCTCAGACGTCGAGGTCAACATCAAGATCGCGCTGGCTTCCGCCATGCGGAAGGGATCGCTGACGCGGCCGTCGCGCAACAAATTGCTGGCCGAGATGACCGACGAGGTCAGCGCCCTGGTGCTGTCCAACAATTACCAGCAGACGCTGGCGCTGTCCCTTGCTCGCAAGCGCGGCCTTGCCGACATTGCCCATCAGAGCCGCTTCATGGAGGCGCTCGAGGCGCGCGGGCTGCTCGACCGTGCCGTCGAGACGCTGCCGTCGCCGGCGGCTCTTGCCGAGCGCGAACCGCGCGGCGAGCCGCTCACCCGGGCCGAGCTCGGCGTGCTGCTTGCCTATGCCAAGATCGTGCTGTTTTCCGATATCGTCGCCAGCGACGTGCCGGACGATCCGCATTTCGACCGCGACCTGATGGGTTACTTTCCCGACCGCATGGCAAAGAAATATGCGGCGGAAATCCACGGCCATCGCCTGCGCCGCGAGATCATCGCCCGTGTCGTCGCCAATGATCTGGTCAATCGCGGCGGCCCGTCCTTCGTCAACAGGCTGCAGGAAGCGACCGGGCGCAGTGCCGCCGATGTCGTGCGCACCTTCGCCGTGGTGCGGGATGGCTTTGCACTGCCGGCGCTCTATCGCCAGATCGATGCACTCGATAACCAGATCGACGGGCAGATCCAGCTCGACCTCTATCAGGCGGTCAGCCGGCTGATCTATGTGACCAGCGGCTGGTACCTGAAGAACGATGCCGACACTGCACTGCTCGGGCAGCGGATTGCCGAGTTGCAGGATGCGCGCAAGGCGCTGGAGCCGAAGCTCGTTTCGCTGCTGCCGGCCTTCTCGCGCGAGCGGATCGAGGAGCGGCGGCACAGCCTGTCGAAGGGCGGCGCGCCCGAGAGCCTTGCCGAGCAACTGGCGTTGACCGATGTGGCGGAACTCATCCCCGACATAGCGCTGACGGCGCGGACGGCAAATGCCGGCATCGTCGCTGCCGCCAAGGCGTTTTTTGCAGTCAGCGATGTCTTCCGCATCCCGCGCGTCGAAGATGCGGCGCGCTCGATCACGCCCTCGGATTATTACGATCAACTGGCGCTTTCCCGCGCCACCGACACGATCGGCGCGGCCAGGCGCGGCATCGCGGTGGCGGCGCTGACCGGCCATGCCGAGGCGGCGGATCCGGTGTCGGCATGGTTGGAGGCCGGCGGCGAACGGGTCGGACGCATCCGCGAGCGGTTGCAGGCGCTGACCGAGGGCGGCGACATCACCGTGTCGCGGCTGTCGGTGGCATCCGGCCTGATGAGTGATCTGACGCAGCTGTGAGACGTCTTCCATATCGCGCGGGATTGCCGGGAAGAACTGCGCTATTGAGCGAACGGCGCCCTGCTTTGGGGGGCGCCGGAGCATGATCCCAAAAAGTGACGATCGGCTTTTGGACAAGATCGTGCTCAACAGAAGACGGAGCGTCATTCCGATTCGATCGGCATGGAGCAAGCTCCAGTGGAGGGGACATGGCTGAGATGGCAGTGCAGCGGGCATCGGGACGCGGCATCTGGGGATGGATGCTGTTCGACTGGGCGGCACAGCCGTTTTTCACGGTCGTTACCACCTTCATCTTCGGTCCTTATTTCGTCTCGCGCATGGCCAGCAATCCGGAGACCGGGCAAGCGGCCTGGGGCTACGGCATTGCCGCCGCCGGCCTCGTCATTGCCGTTTTGTCGCCGGTCCTCGGCTCGATCGCCGATCAGACCGGACCACGCAAACCCTGGATAGCCTTCTTCGCCGCGGTTAAAATCACCTGCCTCACCCTGCTGTGGTTCGCCGCGCCCGGCTCTAATCTTTTTCTGGTCGTGGCGTTGTTCTCGCTGGCGTCGGTCGCGGCGGAATTCTCGACCGTGTTCAATGATTCGATGATGCCCCGCCTGGTGCCGAAGAGCGACATCGGCAGGATCTCTAACATGGCCTGGGGACTCGGCTATCTCGGCGGCATGATCGCACTGATCTTCGTCGTTACCGTCATGGCCGGCTCGCCTGAAACCGGCAAGACCGTCGTTGGGCTCGATCCGATCTTCGGCCTCGACCCCAGGCTCGGCGAGGACGCGCGCGCTACCGGGCCGTTATCGGCCGCCTGGTATTTCCTGTTCATCCTGCCGATGTTCTTCTTCACGCCTGATGCGATCAAAGGCATTCCAATCGGGCCGGCGGTGCGCGAGGGACTATCGGAACTGAAGTCGACGCTGGCCGAAGTGCGCAAGCGCAGCGGCATTTTTCGCTTTCTCGTCGCCCGTATGATCTATCAGGACGGCGTCAACGCACTGCTGGCGCTGGGCGGAACGTTTGCGGCGGCAATGTTCCATTGGTCGATTACCGAGATCGGCCTGTTCGGCATCATCCTCAACGTCGTTGCCATCGTCGGCTGCCTGGTTGCCGCACGCCTCGACACAGCGCTGGGTTCCAAGACCATAGTGATGATTTCGCTGGTCATGCTGAGCATTGCCACGATCGGCATCGTTTCGACCGGACCGGGCTATACGCTGTTCGGCGCCTGGGTGATGCCCGGACTGGATGGTGGCGGATTGTTCGGCACGGCGGCGGAAAAAGCCTACATTTTCTACGGCCTGCTGATCGGGCTTGCCTTCGGGCCGGTGCAGGCATCGTCGCGCTCCTACATGGCGCGCAGCGTCTCCGCTGCCGAATCGGGCCGCTATTTCGGCATCTATGCGCTGGCCGGCCGGGCAACCAGTTTTGCCGCACCCTTCATGGTGGCCACGATCACCCTGGCCAGCGGCTCGGCGCGGCTCGGCATGGCGGCGATCGTGCTGTTCCTTGGCGCCGGCATGGCGATCCTGATCGGCACGCCCTATCCGGCGGATCGGCCGGCGGAGTGAGCTGCTCTTGCCTTCTCCCACAGCGGGAGGGTAACGCGTTCAATGCCGGAAATGCCTCACTCCGGTGAAGACCATGGCAATGCCGTGAGCGTCGGCGGCGGCGATGACATCATCGTCGCGCATCGAGCCGCCGGGCTGGATGACGGCTGTGGCGCCGGCTTCGATTGCCGACAAAAGCCCATCCGCGAACGGGAAAAAGGCATCCGAGGCGACGACCGAGCCCCTGGTCAAAGGCTCCGTCAGGCCGGCAGCCTCGGCCGCGTCGAGCGCCTTGCGCGCCGCGATGCGCGAGGAATCGACCCGGCTCATCTGGCCGGCGCCGATGCCGACTGTAGCGCCATCCCTGGCATAGACGATGGCGTTCGACTTGACGTGCTTTGCCACGCGAAAAGCGAATTTCAGATCGGCCAATTCGGCCGGTGTCGGAGCGCGCCTGGTCACCACTTTCAGCTCGAGGTCATCCACCACCGCGTTGTCGCGGCCCTGGACCAGCAAACCGCCAGCCACCGATTTCAAGCCAAGGCGCGCCGCGCGCGGGTCGGGCAGACCGCCGGTGACCAGCAGGCGTAGGTTCTTCTTGGCGGCAATGATGCGGACTGCTTCTTCGGACGCCTCCGGTGCGATGATCACTTCGGTAAAGGTCTTGACGATCTCTTCGGCGGTTCCGGCATCGAGGATGCGGTTCATGGCGACGATGCCGCCGAAGGCCGAGACCGGGTCGCAGGCCAGCGCCTTGGCATAGGCCGCCTGCAGCGAAGCGTCCTCAGCGACGCCGCACGGGTTGGCGTGCTTGATGATGGCAATTGCTGCGGAGCGCGACGGGTCGAACTCGCCGACCAGCTCGAAGGCAGCGTCGGTGTCGTTGATGTTGTTGTAGGAAAGCTGCTTGCCCTGAAGCTGGCGCGCCGTGGCGACGCCCGGCCGCCTGTCGCCGTTGACATAGAAGCCGGCGCCCTGATGCGGGTTTTCGCCATAGCGCATCACCGACTGCAGCTTGCCGCCGAAGGCGCGCCATGTCGGATGCTCGATCTCAAGCGCCTCGGCGAACCATCCCGAAATCGCCGCATCGTAGGTGGCGGTGCGGGCAAAGGCCTTGGCTGCCAGCTTCTTGCGGAAATCCAGCGACAACGACCCGAAATTCATCTCCAGCGCGTTGAGCACCGAGGCATAGTCATCGGGATCGGTGACGATGCCGACATAGGCGTGGTTCTTGGCCGAGGCACGGATCATCGCCGGGCCGCCGATGTCGATGTTCTCGACGATCGCCGCGTAGTCGGCGCCGGAGCGACGCACCTCTTCGAACGGATAGAGATTGGAGACGACGAGATCGATCGGCTCGATGCCGTGGTCGCGCATCGCTGCGGCGTGCTCGGGATCGTCGCGCACGCCAAGCAGTGCGCCGTGCACCGACGGGTGCAGCGTCTTGACGCGGCCGTCCATGATCTCGGGAAAGCCGGTGAGCTCGGACACGTCGCGCACCGCCATGCCTGCCTCGGCAAGGGCCCTTGCGGTGCCGCCGGTCGAGACTAGCTCGACGCCGGCCGAAGCCAGCGCCCTGGCGAAATCAATCAGGCCGGTCTTATCAAAGACGGAAAGGAGCGCGCGACGGATGGGTACAAGGTCGGGCGCGGGAATGTTCTTGGCGGCGACGGCCATGGGCTGGCGGCCTTTCCAGTTCTGGTTGGAGAGCGTCCGCGGGCCGTAGCATATGAGGCCCGGAAATCAAGCCGCAAGACTTGATCAGTGTCTGCCGTTGCCACCGGCTTCAGCTTTTTCCGGACGGCCGGCGATGATGGTGCGCGTCAATTGCCAGTGGACCTCGGCAATTTCCGAGGCCTTGAACGCAAGCACGATCTGGCGGCTGCGGCGCGGGCCGCCAAGCCCTGCGAAATAGATCGATTCCTCGACCTCGGGCACCACTTCGGTAGAGGTAAACACCCAGGTGTCGGCATGGTCGGCGGCCAGCACCAGACGGTCATGCTCATCCTGGAGCAGGCTTATATCGGGATGGACATGGAAACGCACCGTGACGAAGTCACGGCCATTGTTGCGGATAGAAGCGCCGCCCGGGCGCAGGAAACGGTCCCTGCCGGCAAGCACATTGCCTTCGGTCGATAATTTCAGCTCGCGCTCATGCAGGAAGCCGAAGCGCGCCACATAGCCGTCATGGCGGGCGATGAAGCCCTGGCTGCCCTTCTGGTCGGTGCGCTTGCAAGGCACATGCTGAGGCCCGCCGATCAAAGGCGTGCCGAGCAGGTCGTTGACGCGCAAGGAGTGATTGAAGCGCGCCGACGACGTGTCGTTGATGGTGGCGGTCGAGTGGGCGGCGGTGGCTCGGGCAAGCGGCCGGAACTCGGCGGCGCCATAAGTGTCTATTCCGGCGTTGACGATATAGTGCTGGCGGCCCGACGACAATTCGAAGGCGAGGCATCCGGCGTGAGCGGCATTGGATACGTCGACGGGGGGCGGCGGGCCGGTATCGGCGATCACAGTGACACCGCCCATCGACAGGCGCTCATAACCCGAATGCGGCGCGTGCAGCAACGGTGCGCCGGCGGTGTCGTCGTGATGCAGGATGCTGGCGATACGGTCGTGAATGGTGGCGCCCATGCCGTTGAAGCGGGCAAGGCTGCCGTCCTGATGGCGAAAGAAGCGCAGTGCCGGCAGCATCCGGTCGATGGCGCCGATCAGGGCGGCCGGCGGCGTCTCGGCCTGATTGGCGTATGTCTGGCGCAACGGGAGAAGGTCGGCGAGGATTTCAAGCACGGTCATCGGATTACGCGAGATATGGCCGCCGTCAGGCAGGATCTGGCGGTCGAGCTCCTCGGCGAGATTGCGGGTAGCACCGCGTAGCGCCGAGGCCGGCGCCGGCAGCGACAAAGCGGCAAAGGCCAGCGCAATGCGGGCGCGCAGCCTGTCCTTGCCGTCCGGCATCTCGCGCACCATGGCGCGCAGATAGCGGATCTGGACGGCGAGCGATTTCAAGAACGCGCGGTAGAACGGAAATTCGGCGCCCTGCAACACGATCGAGGAATGCTGCAGCCAGGCAATGACACGCTTGGCCGTCGTGCCGGGCTCCCACGCGACGCCGGAAATATGGCTGCCATGGATTGCAATCCAGTCGGAAACCAACGCCCGGGCGTTGGCGGCGGCGAGCTCGGTACCGGCGGCACGCATATGGCGCAGCCAGCGAAAGCCATGCAGCGTTTTTTGCCAGCCGGGATTGGGCACGTCGATCTGGAAGGGCGATTTGCCGCCGGTCTCGACCAGATGCCCCGAAAGCGGATAGCGGCCGTAATAGATCTCGAGCGCGATCTGAGGATCGGCGAGCCGCAGGTCCGGTGGGGCGATCAGGACGCGCTCCGGCGTGCGGCCTGAGTAGCGCCAGCGATAGAGTGGCCCGGCGCGCAAGCGCCGGCGCGTCTTGCGCCAGAACTCCCTCGCGACAAGCGTCCACAGACGCGTCGTGTTACCGGCAGCGATTGCCAAAACCCCTCCTGATCGTCCTCACCCAAGCACAAGTTTATATGATTCAAGAACTTGTGCGAAGGCGAATTCCGCGGCAGTGGGGCCGTTCAGCCTGTTTTCCATGCCTCCTCGCCCCAAGAAGCCGGACGGCGCTTCAGGATCGGCCCTTAGCCGGCTCTGCGCATGCGGGCGGCGAAGAAGCCGTCCAGCCCGGAGCGGCCCGGCGAGCCTAGCTCCAGATCGGCAGGCGTGGTGCGCAACGTGCCTTGCGGCGTCAGAAACGGGTCGATGCCGGCGATCTCACCCGGCCGAAGCGGGTCGTCGACAATCTCCGCATTGCCGGCGAGAAAGTCGCGATAGAGCTCTTCGCCTTCCAGCGGATCGAGCGAACAGTTGGAAAAGACGATGCGTCCACCAGGCTTGACCAGGGTGACGGCGCGGGCAAGCAGCCGGCGTTGCAGGTCGGCCAGTTTTTCGACGTCGGCCACCGTCTTCGTCCAGGGGACGTCGGGATGCCGCCGCACCGTGCCGGTCGAAGAGCAAGGTGCGTCGAGGAGGACGGCGTCGAAGAGGTCCTTCGGCTCGTATTTGAGCAGATCGGCCTGGACGATCTCGGCGGCCAGACCGAGCCGTTCGAGGTTCTGCGTCAGCCGTGCCAGCCGCGTTTTGGACATGTCGAGCGCGGTGACGTGGGCGCCGGCGAGGATCAGCTGGGCGGTCTTGCCGCCCGGCGCGGCGCAGAGGTCGGCGATTCGCAAACCATTGATGTCGCCGAACAGCCGGGCCGGCAGGCTGGCCGCTGCATCCTGAACCCACCAGGCGCCTTCCCCAAAGCCGGGCAGTTCGGTCACGGAAGCGCTGAGCTTTTCCACCCGCACCGTGCCGGTCGGCAAGACAAAGCCGCCGAGCCGTTCGGCCCACAGCGCCGGGTCCGACTTGACCGAGAAATCGACCGGTGCCTCATGGCGATGGGCGAGCAGTATCTGCCGGGCCTTGTCGAGGCCGTAGACTGTTTTCAAACGGTCGGAAAACCATTTTGGCGCCTCGTCGGTAGCGGCAAATGCTGCGGCGAGCTCGTCCTGCTTGGCCCGCGCCAGCGTGCGCAGCACGCCGTTGACGAGGCCGGAAAAGCGCGCCGTGCGCGGATCGGACTTGGCGTGTGTCACGGCGAGGTCGACGGCGGCGCTGTCGGGAACATCGAGGAACAGGATCTGCGCTGCCGCCACATGCAAAATGTGCGAAAGCGCCGTGGCGTTGGGCGGCAGCGGCTTTTCCAGGCGACGGGCTAAAAGGCCTGATATGGTCATGCGGTAGCGCAGGGCGGTGACCAGAATGGCGCGCACCAAAGCGCGGTCGCGCAGGTCGAGCGCCTTGTATTGTGGATGGCCGTTTTCATGGTCGGTCAGCCCGTCGAGCGGCGTTTTCGCGTCAATGACGGCGGCAAGCAGGCGCGCGGCTGCCTTGCGCGCGGCGAGACCGCGAGCTTCTGAAGCCTCACTGTGAGTTGGCCTCATTGTGTCGGCGATCGGTTGACTAGTTTAAATATGGCGCTGACAAAATCTTCTTTGCTTCCTAGGGGGGAGATCACCTGAATGTAGTCTTTTTCAACCGTGCCGACATAGTCCGCGACTTGCTTTGGAGATGCACCATCCCCGACAAGTCGGACGATGTGGCGGAGATAGGTGTCATATTCATCTTCAGGAAGTGGGCGAAAGCCCAGATCACTTGATGTTGCTATGCTCGCCATCGGTATGCCGATAGGGTTCCAGTGCCTTGCACAAAGATCGCGCATTTCCGCCAGCGAGATCCCGCCTTTTTTGTCTGTCGCGCTCGTCACGACCACGGACCTTTGGGTCCGGTCGGATTGCGTCCCCAGGGATTGGGTCTCGGCTTGGCCGGCTCAGGGGGCCTCTCGGGCCGCGCGGCCCTGTCCCACGGACCAGACGGCTGCTGCCCGGTCCCTTCCGGCGCCGGCCTTGACGTCGTGGCCGCTTCGGGTGCGCCGGCCATTTCGCTCGCCATCCTCTGCAACGCGGCGATGCGGTTTTCTGTGCTCGGGTGAGTGGAAAACAAACTGTCCATGCGCTCGCCGGAAAGAGGATTGATGATGAAGAGATGGGCGGTTGCCGGATTGCGCTCGGCATCCGGGTTGCGGATGCGTTCGGCGCCCCGCGCGATCTTGTCAAGTGCCGAGGCGAGCCACAGCGGGTGTCCACAGATTTCGGCACCGCGCCGGTCGGCCTCATATTCGCGGGTGCGGCTCACCGCCATCTGCACGATCATGGCGGCCAGGGGCGCGACTATCATCGCCACCAGCACGCCGACGATGCCAAAGGAATTGTTATTGTCGCGGTTGCCGCCGAAAAAGAAGGCGAAATTGCCGAGCATCGAAATTGCGCCGGCAAAGGTGGCGACGATCGTCATGGTCAGCGTATCGCGGTGCTGCACATGGGCGAGCTCGTGTGCCATCACCGCCGCGACTTCTTCATGCGATAGCCGCTCGAGCAGGCCGGTGCTGGCGGCGACAGCGGCATTTTGCGGATTGCGGCCGGTGGCGAAGGCATTGGGCTGCGGATTGTCGATGAGATAGGTTCTCGGCATCGGCAGGCCGGCACGTTGCGCGAGACCCTTCACGATGGCGTAATATTCAGGCGCGTTGCGTTCGTCGACTTCGATCGCACGGTGCATCGACAGCACCATCTTGTCGGCGTTCCAATAGCTGAACAAATTGGTGCCGGCGGCGATCAGCAAGGCAATCATCATGCCGCCGGATCCGGCGACCAGATAGCCGACGCCCATGAACAGGGCCGTCATTGCGGCCAAAAGCATGGCGGTGCGAAGGGTGTTCATCGTCTGCTCCATTTTGGCCCAACAAAGGGATCGATCCTTGTGGGCCCATCGCTATATGATGGGAAACAGCGGTTCCCGTTTCAATCGGGGCCTGTTTCAATCTAGCGGAAGATCGCATGATCGACAAAACCAGCCAAACGCATGCTAACGGCTCGCCGCAAAAGCCGCTGACCCCGGCAGCCAGGCGCGCCTTAGTCGAGGCCGAGGCCCGGCGGGAGAAATATCGCGAGCAGGAAGCCACGCTGCCGAGGGAGATCGGCGGGCGCGGCGGCAAGGAGCCTGGCCGCTATGGCGACTGGGAGGTCAAGGGCCTGACCAGCGACTTTTAGCGCAAGCAGGGTGCTAGTCAAACAGGCAGCGCGGCCCGCTCCACTCCGATGGCAATCCAGCCGCTGGAATCGACGGCGATGCCGATCGCGTCATAGCCGGCGATGGTGGCATGCGGCGTCTCCAACGGATGCCGGTGCGTGGCGCTGATCACCACGATTGCAGCGCCCGCGGCTTCGGCCGCCGCTATGCCGGCCGGCGCGTCCTCGAAGACGAGGCAGTCGCCCACATCGACGCCGAGCCGTTCGGCCGCCAGCCGGAAGCAGTCGGGCGCCGGCTTGCCGCGCGATACATCCTCCGCCGCAACAATCACGGCGGGAGCCGGAATACCCGCGGCCTGCAGGCGCAGCAGGGCGAGCTCGCGCGGTGCCGAAGTGGCGATCGCCCAGCTTCCAGGCGGCAGCGACGCCAGGAAGGCCGCGGCGCCGGCAATCGGGCGAATGCCCTCGACATCGGCCGCCTCGGCCTGCAAAAGCGAATCGGCTTCGCGGGCAGGATCGACGCCTGGGAGCGCCAGCCGGCCGATGGTCTCGATCGCCCGCACGCCGTGGATGGTCGGCAGGAATGCGGCGACGTCAAGACCTTGCCGATGCGCCCACGCTGCCCAGACCCTTTCCGCCGCGGCGATCGAATTGAGAATCGTGCCGTCCATATCGAACAGGAAGGCCGCGAATTTTCTGCCTGCAAACATCGGTTTCCCGGGGTCATCTTGGAGGGATTATTTCGAAAGACGCGTGTCAATCGACCGTAACGTTGCCGCGTCCGTATGGGAAGCCGCGAGGCGTCGTTTTTGACGACCACAAGGAACCGCCACGCACTGTCCCGCGTTGATCGGCACTATCTTCCATGACGATCGTAGGGGAGGGCGATGCTGATTCGGCTCGGCTATGAAATTGCCATTGAATGCGTTGCAGCAACGCCGGTCGTTTCATTGCTCGATATCCACAGGGATCGCCAGGCCGACATCAAGCGGCAGACGCGCGTGCTGACCTCGCCGTCGGTCCCGACCAGGGTCTACCACGACCTTTTCGGCAATAGCTGCCGCCGCTTCACGGCACCGGCCGGAAGCTTTCGCATCCTCTATGACGCGGTGGTCGAGGACAGCGGCGAGACGGACGAAGTCAACACGCTGGCCAGGGAAGTCCCGGTTGCCGAATTGCCGGACGAGGTGCTCGGCTATCTGCTCGGCAGCCGTTACTGCGAGACCGACCATCTCGGCGACCTGGCCTGGCAACTTTTCGGCCAGCTTCCGCCGGGCTGGGCGCGGGTGCAGGCCATCGTCGACTATGTCCACAACCGCCTGTCCTTCGGCTACGGCTATGCGCGCTCGACCCGCACGGCGGCGCAGGCGCATGAGGAACGCGTCGGCGTCTGCCGCGACTTTGCCCATCTGGCGATCACGCTCTGCCGCTGCATGAACATCCCGGCCCGCTACGTGAACGGCTATCTCGGCGATATCGGCGTGCCCGCCGATCCGGCGCCGATGGATTTCTCGGCGTGGGTGGAAGTGTTCCTCGACGGCAGGTGGTACACTTTCGATCCTCGCCACAATGTGCCGAGGATCGGCCGCGTCGTCATCGCCCGCGGCCGCGATGCCACCGACGTGCCGCTGCTGCACAGTTTTGGCCCGCATCGGCTCACCCTGTTCAAGGTCTGGACGCACGAGCAGGAAGGTAATCTGTTCAAGCCGCCTTATCGTGGCGTCGACAAGACGGTCAGCGCACGGATGCTGGCCTAGTCTTTCGGGACACATTCACAGTCCGTATTTCCATTTCCCGCCACCGCGATCGTGCTGAACCGGTTCGATACATCTCGTCTGTACCGGATTGGGACGCAGTCCAGTCGTCCTGAATTGCGAGCCTGTTCGTGGTAAGCGCTTTGTCAACAAAGCCGTGCCGGCGCAGCTTTCGTTTACCCGCTGTTTACCCTGCCGCCGCTCGAAACCGTTTGGAAACAATGACCTGATCGCGGGCCGGTCGCTTTCCCGGGCCTGGCGGCGCGATCCGGCCGGATTCCTGCAATGCGCGTTCGGACAGCTGCAGGCTGTAGCGAATGGAGGCGGAAGGAATGCGGCGTTTCGGGGGTCTTGTTCAGACGATCGGCGGCTTTGCCGGGGATCGCAGCGGAAATTTCGCGGTCCTGTTTGGGATAATCGGCTCAGTGCTGGCACTGAGTGTCGGCTTTGCGGTCAACGTGTCCCAACTCTACAATGTAAAATCGAGCCTGCAAGGCGTGGTCGATGCAGCGGTCACCTCGACGGCCCGCGACCTGACAACCGGCGTCATCAGCGAGGCCGACGCCGGCAAATCGGTGCAGGCCTTTCTCGATGCCAACAGCACGGCGGGTATCCTCCAGGACAACCAGATCGTCCTCGACAATCTGGTTGTCGACAGGACAGCCAAGACTGTCCAGGCGGACGTCCATGTCAACGTCAACTACTATTTCCCGCTTTTCAGCACGGGTGGCATGCAACGCGTCCCCGCATCGACGACGGCGCTCTATTCGGACAAGCAGATCGAAGTCGCGATGATGCTGGACGTGACCGGGTCGATGGCCGGCCAGAAAATCATCGATCTACGGGCGGCCGCGGCGAATGCCGTCGACAGTTTCCTGGGCGGCCAGGACCCTGCCAAGCCACGTGTGCGGGTTGCCATCGTGCCTTATGCCAATTCGGTGAATGCCGGTACACTTGCCGCCACCAGCGTCTATGTGGAAACCACCGCCAGTCAACGCAAACAGGCGCCGGCCAATGACGCCGTGCAGTATGTCTCGGGCTTTATCCGTCCCGATAATTGCGCCACCGAGCGCAAGGGGATTTATCAATATTCGGACGCGGGCCCCGACGCCAGCATGGTCAACCGCGACTACCTGCTGTCGTCCTTCGCGTGGCAAACCGGCACCGCCGCCTGCCCGAGCGCCGCGCTGATGCCGCTGACAGCGGATGCGACGGCGCTCAAGACGGTCATCAAGAATTTCGTCGCCTCCGGCGGCACCGCCGGCCATATCGGCGTGCAGTGGACCTGGTACATGCTCTCGGAGAACTGGGGGGGCATCATGAGGACTTCGCAGCGGCCGGCCAAGATGGATCCAAAGAAGGTTGCCAAGATTGCGATCCTGATGACCGACGGCGAATTCAACCTGTCCTACTTCGATGCGAGCACGGTGAGCGACGTCTACAATGACGCCGGCAAGGAGCCGACCCGCACGGCCGCCAAGACACTTTGCGCTGCCATGCGCGACAAGGGCATCGAGGTCTTCACCATTGGCTTTGACCTAAACGAAACGAATGCCAAGGCGACGCTCCAGGATTGCGCGAGCCCGGACACCGCCAAGATCAAGCACTTTTATCAGGCGGCCAATGGAACGGAACTCAACCAGGCTTTCCAGGATATAGCGCGCAACGTCGAGATGTTAACCGTAACCAAATAGGGGACAACAGCCCAAAAAGGAAAAGGCCGCCGCTTCTCGCGAAGCCGGCGACCTTCCGTGTTTCCGTCCATGGCGCGGCTCCTGGCGGCGACCCTGGTCGCCAGCCGCGCATCTCGCGCCTTAGCGGGAAGACTGCTTCCCGAAAGTGCGATCCGCTGAGGCCACGTTCTGGAAAACGAAATCACTCGACATCGGATCACCTCCTTTCGATTTGTTGAACACTTCCTCATGATGGGGTGTCATCCGGCAAATGGCAAGGCGCGGCACCCGAAAATCCTGAACAACCGTGCTTGCGCACCCAAGCGGCTTGCGGCCGGCCGATCGGGCAGGCAAGATCGAGCCGCTATTGTTCCGGGCCACTATTTTGCCGGGTAAGGGAGGACGGGGATGGAGGCAGCCGAGAGAGCGGCCCGGATTGTTCGGACGGTCATCGAGACGCTGAAGCCGGGTTTTGCGGTGAGGCTGTGGACAGGCGAGCGGATCGGCCCGGCTGCCGGCCCGGTGCTCACCATCAACGACCAGGACATCGTCTGGCAGATCGTACGTCGGCCCTCTTTATCGACGCTGATCGAGATGTGGATTGCCAAGGCGGTCGACGTCGAAGACGGATCGCTGTTCGATTTCTACGCCTTGCCCACGCAGGGCAAGCTCAGGACGAAGCTCAAGACATTGCCGAAGCTGGCGATCCTGCGCGACCTGCCGGCGGTGCTGTTTTCGCGAAAACAGATGACGACGCGAACCGATCTTTCCGGCCGCAATCCTTTCGTCAGCGGTTCGAGCAAGGAGGCGATCCAGCATCATTACGACATTTCCAACGCATTCTACCGGCTCTTCCTCGACGAGCGCATGGTCTATAGCTGCGGCTACTTCAAGGATTTCGCCAACGATATCGATCAGGCCCAGAGAGACAAGCTCGACCATATCTGCCGCAAGCTTCGGCTGAAGCCCGGCGATAGATTGCTCGACATCGGCTGCGGCTGGGGAGCGATGCTCATCCATGCGGTGAAGAATTATGGCGTCGTCGGCCACGGCGTCTCGCTATCGGAAGCACAGACCGAGCTCGCCCGTGAACGCATCCGCGCCGAGGGGCTGGAGGACCGCATCACCATCGAGATAAAGTCCTATGCCGAGCTGTCCGGCTCCTTCGACAAGATCTCGTCGATCGGCATGTTCGAGCATCTGGGGCTTGCCAACCATGCGGCCTATTTCTCGAGGATCCATCGCCTGCTCAAGCCGGGCGGCATCTATCTGCACCACGCCATCACCCGGCGCGACAAGGGCAGCTTGAAGAAGACGCTGCGCAAGGGGCCGGAATTCAAGGCGCTGATCAAATACATTTTTCCGGGCGGCGAACTCGATACGATCGGCATGACGCTGGGCAATCTCGAGGCGCACGGCTTCCTCGTCTACGACGTCGAAAATTTGCGCGAGCACTATGCGCGCACCTGCAGGCTATGGGCCGAGCGCCTCCACGCACGCTTCGACGAAGCTATCGCCGAGGTCGGCGAAGCCAAGGCGCGGCTCTGGCTGCTTTATCTCACCGGCTGCTCGATTACCTTCGAACGCGCATCGGCGCAGGTTTTCCAGACCGTCGCCACAAGGCGCGCGCGTGGGCCGAGCGGCCTGCCGCCGACGCGGGCGGATTTGTACCGATAGCTACAGGAGGCGCATCGTGGCGCCGATCTCGACGCGGCCCGGTCGATCGACGGTGCAGTAGACGCCGAGGTTATGGGCGTTGTGGCGGACCAGGCTGCGCAGGATTGCCGGGTCGTGGTCGAACCCGTCCTGGCCAATGATGGTGAAGCCGCAGCGGCGGCACGGCTCGGAGATGGTCAGGAGCAGGTCGCCGATTGCCAGCTTGCGCCCGATCCATTCCGTCTCGGGGAACGATCCCTCGACCTCCGGCATATCGACGACGATGTTGGGGCGGAAGCGGCGCGCGTCGGCGGTGCCCTCTGGATGCAGCACTTTCAAACGCGCCAGTGAGGCGGTGGTCAGCAGATGAATAGGGGCTTTGACGTAGCGTTCCGTCAGCAGAGGGCCGGCGTAATCCGGAGCCGCATTTTCCCGACGGAACGGCCGGATGGAAGCCGCAAAGCCGAGATAGGCGCAAATGGCGCGGTCACTTTGCGCGCCAGGTGCCGAAAGCCAGCGTCCGTCGGGGATGGCGACCTCCAGCCTGCCGGCCTGCGACAGCCGGGTGCGGATGCGGGGCACCTTGTGCCATTTCGCTTCGCGGTCGGGCCGTGCGATTTCATCGGTCGAGGTATCGACAAGACCAAACAGGCGGTCGCCTTCGACGGTATGCCAGTCGACGGAGATCGCCTGCTGAAACTCGCCGGCGAGCGAGCTCGCGGGATAGCGCCAAAGCTCGGTGACGGCGCCCAATGCGGGTTGCATCAGCCCTTCTTGTTTTGCCGGTTGGCGATAAGGTCGTCGACGACCGCCGGATCGGCCAGCGTCGAGGTATCGCCGAGCGCGGCAAAATCATCCTCGGCGATCTTGCGCAGGATGCGCCGCATGATCTTGCCGGAACGCGTCTTCGGCAGGCCGGGCGCGAACTGGATCTTGTCGGGCGAAGCGATGGCGCCGATCTCCTTGCGGACATGGGCGACGAGCTCCTGGCGCAATTCCTCGCTTGGCGTTTCGCCGGCCATCAGCGTGACATAGCAGTAGATGCCCTGGCCCTTGATATCGTGCGGGTAGCCGACGACGGCGGCCTCCGAGACCTTCCCATGCGAAACCAGCGCCGATTCGACCTCGGCGGTGCCCATGCGGTGGCCGGAGACGTTGATGACGTCGTCGACGCGGCCGGTGATCCAGTAGTAGCCGTCAGCATCGCGGCGGCAGCCGTCGCCGGTGAAGTATCTGCCCTTGTAGGTCGAGAAATAGGTCTGCACGAAGCGGTCGTGATCGCCATAGACGGTGCGCGTCTGGCCCGGCCATGAGTCGGCAATACAAAGATTGCCGCTGGCTTCGCCTTCGAGCACCTTGCCGTCGGTATCGACCAGCAGCGGCTTGACGCCAAAGAAGGGCCGCGTCGCCGAACCCGCCTTGAGGTCGGTGGCGCCCGGAACCGGCGTGATCATGATGCCGCCGGTCTCGGTCTGCCACCAGGTATCGACGATCGGCACCTTGCCGTTGCCGACGACGTTGAAATACCACTCCCAGGCTTCCGGATTGATCGGCTCGCCGACGGTGCCGAGCACGCGCAGCGACTTGCGCGACGTTTTGGTGACATGGGCATCGCCGGCGCCCATCAGCGCGCGCAGCGCCGTCGGCGCCGTGTAGAAGATGTTGACCTTGTGCTTGTCGATCACGTCCCAGAAACGCGACTGCGACGGGTAGTTCGGCACGCCTTCGAACATCAGCGTGGTGGCGCCGTTGGCGAGCGGCCCGTAGACGATATAGCTGTGGCCGGTGACCCAGCCGACATCGGCGGTGCACCAGTAGATATCGCCGTCATGATAGTCGAAGACATATTGGTGGGTCATCGAGACATAGACGAGATAGCCGGCGGTGGTGTGCAGCACGCCCTTCGGCTTGCCGGTCGAGCCGGATGTGTAGAGGATGAACAGCGGGTCCTCGGCGTTCATCTTCTCGGGCTTGCATTCGGCCTTAACCGTGGCGACCTCGTCATGGTACCAGACGTCGCGCCCGGCGGCCCAGCCGGTCTTGCCGCCGGTGCGGCGCACGACCAAGACCTTTTCGACTTTCGTTCCGGCCTTGGCGGCGATCTCGATCGCCTTGTCGGTGTTCTCCTTCAGCGGGATAGGCTTGCCGCCCCGCAGGCCTTCGTCGGCGGTGATGACGAAGGTCGACTTGCAGTCGTCGATGCGTCCGGCCAGCGCATCCGGCGAAAAGCCGCCGAAGACGACCGAATGAATGGCGCCGATGCGCGTGCAGGCGAGCATCGCATAAGCGGCCTCCGGGATCATCGGCATGTAGATGGTGACGCGGTCGCCCTTCTTGATGCCGTGCTTTTTCATCACATTGGCGAGGCGGCAGACATGCGCGTGAAGCTCGTTATAGGTGATCTTCCTGTCGTCGTAGGGATTGTCGCCTTCCCAGATGATGGCGGTCTGTTCGCCGCGCTTCTTCAGATGCCGGTCGATGCAGTTCCAGGAAACGTTGGTCTGGCCATCCTCGAACCATTTGATTGAGACCTGGCCGTCGAAGGACGTGTTCTTGACCTTGCTGTAGGGCTTGAACCAGTCGATGCGCTTGCCGTGCTTGCCCCAGAACTTGTCCGGGCTCTTGACACTGTCGGCGTACCATTTCAGGTAGGTGTCGTTGTCAATCAGCGCGTTCTTCTTCCACGCCGGCTGGACGCGATGGACATGAACATCGGACATTTCTTCGCCTTCCTCCCCAAAACCAAACCGCCGGCTTGACTGCCGGCAGGATCGCGGCGATGCGGCCGCGAATTCGCGCGCATTATTAACAGTTCGGCCGCGACGGCAACATTAGACGTTGGATTCGCGCGGCGGGATGCCGCAGGTGCTTTGCCGGGTCGTGTCAGCACTCTCGTGAGGCGGCTGCTAAGCGCATGTTTTTGCGGGAGGAATCTGGTTCGATCATAGAAATATCAATAGACGATTAAGCAAATGGGGTGCACAATTTCAGCCTGGGAGGAAGGAGAATCAACCAGGGGACCGCAATGCGCGACCATTCCGAAATGGACCTGATGCTCAAGGGCTATGGCTTGACCACGGCCAAGATTCTTTATCATTTTCCAGATCATCCGCATCTGCTGCAGAGCTTCATCTGGCAGGATTACGACATCGCCCCGAAATTTCCCGTGCTGATCCGTTTCATCGAGTTCTGGAAGGCCAAGCTCGAAGGCCCGCTGCATTCGGTCAGCTACACGCACCAGAAGCTGATCGCGCCGAACGAATGGCGCAAGGTCGACGGCGAGTTCGTTCTGCATTAGCCGGGCGGGCGGCAGCCTGGGAGCCGCCGCCCAGCTTTTGGAGCGTCAGACTGCGGGCGGGTTCAGCCGGGCAAAACCCTCCTGCCGGCGATAGGGAAAATACGGATAGGGTGCGGTGACCTCACTTGCCGTGTCGAGCTTCTTCATCTGCTCGGCTGTCAACGACCAGCCGACGGCGCCGAGATTCTGGCGCAACTGCTCCTCGTTGCGCGCGCCGACGATGACGGAGGCGACGGTCGGCCGCTGCAGCAGCCAATTGATGGCGATCTGCGGTATGGTCTTGCCGGCTTCCTCGGCGACAACATCAAGCGCGTCGACGACCCGATAGAGATGCTCATCCTCGACGGGCGGTCCGAAGCTTGCCGTGTCGTGCAGCCGGCTTTTCTCAGGCAGCTTCTGGCCACGGCGGATCTTGCCGGTCAGGCGGCCCCAGCCGAGCGGGCTCCACACCAGCGCACCGACACCCTGGTCGAGGCCGAGCGGCATCAACTCCCATTCATAGTCGCGTCCGACCAGCGAGTAAAAGACCTGATGGGCGACGTATCGGGGATAGCCGTATCTGCCCGCCAGGCCGAGCGATTTCATCACTTGCCAGCCGGAAAAATTGGAGACGCCGACATAACGCAGTTTGCCGGCGCGCACGAGACTGTCCAGTGTCGACAGCACCTCCTCGATCGGTGTTGCTGCGTCGAAGGCGTGCAGTTGCAGCAGGTCGATGTAGTCGGTGCCAAGGCGCCCCAGCGCGTCTTCGACGGCCTTGATCAGGCGTGAACGTGACGATCCGGCATCGTTGGGACCGTCGCCCATCGGCAGCGAGGTCTTGGTCGAGATCAGCACGGCGTCGCGGCGGCCCTTGATGGCAGCGCCGAGCACTTGTTCGGAAGCGCCATTCGAATAGACGTCGGCGGTGTCGAACAGGTAGACGCCGGCCTCAAGGCAGATGTCGACCAGCCGCCGTGCTTCCGTCGCATCGCTGTTGCCCCAGGCGCCGAACAGCGGGCCTGAACCGCCGAAGGTTCCAGCGCCGAACGAGAGCGCCGGGACCTTCAGGCCTGATGCGCCAAGATTTCGATAATCCATGGGTTTGCTCCTTGTGGAAGGATGGCTGTTTCAAAGATTGGTTGAGGTTTGCGTTCTATGACCGCGCGATTTCCGGTGTAGCGAGGACAGGATCTCGGTCGAGACGCAGCGCAAACGCCGCCACGGCAAGCGCTGAAAGTGGCAACAGCGCCGCGACCCAGGTGACGGCACCGAGGCCGGGACCATGGGCGATGACCACGCCGCCGAGCCAGGCGCCGGCCGCATTGCCGAGGTTGAAGGCGGCGATGTTGAAGGATGAAGCTAGGCTCTGGCCGGCGCCTTGCGCTTTCTGCAACACCCATAACTGTAGCGGCGCGACGGTGGCGAAGGCGGCGGCGCCGAGCAGGCCGACATAGATAACGGCCATGACCTGGCTGTGCAGGGCGAAGGTCATGGTGCCGAGCACCAGCGCCAGCACGACGAGACTGCCGAGAACGGACGGTACCAACCAGCGGTCGGCGAACTTGCCGCCGGCGAGGTTGCCGGCGATGAGGCCGCCGCCGAAGACCAGCAGGATCGGCGACACCGCTGCCTCGTCAAAACCGGTGATCTCGGTCAGCAACGGGGCGATGTAGGTGAAGACGGCGAAGACGCCGGCATAGCCAAGCACGGTGGTAGCAAAGCCAAGCAGGACCGGCGTGCGGCCGAGCAAGGCGAGATCGGCGCGCAAATTGCTCTTCTCAGGCTCTGTTCGGCTGCGCGGCACCAGCAGCAGAATGATGGCAAAGGCGGCGATGCCGACCAGGGTCACCGCCCAGAAGGTCGCGCGCCAGCCGAAGGCTTGGCCGAGCCATGTGCCGAAGGGCACGCCGAGGATGTTGGCGATGGTCAGGCCGGTGAACATCAGGGCGATCGCCGAGGCTTTCTTGTTGGGCGCCACCAGTCCGGTCGCCACGACCGAGCCGACGCCGAAGAAGGTGCCGTGGGCGAAGGCGGTCAGTACGCGCGCACCCATCAGCGTCCAGTAGTCTGGGGCAAGCGCACAAGCGAGGTTGCCCAGCGTGAAGATCGCCATCAGCGCCAGAAGCACGGTCTTGCGCGGCCAACGGCCGGTCGCGATCGTCAGCAGCGGCGCGCCGATGACGACGCCCAGCGCATAGCCGGAAATCAGCTGGCCGGAAGCCGAGATCGAGACGCCGAGATCAGTGCTGACGTCGAGCAGCAGGCCCATGATGACGAATTCGGTGACGCCGATGCCAAAGGCACCGGCGGCAAGAGCGTAAAGAGCAAGGGGCATGGCGGTTCCCACTTCGATGACGACCAGTTTTGACGACGGGCGCCGTGTCCTCCCACGCCCCGATCCGGAAGATCGTGCCGCGATGTGCTGTGAACCAGCCTTGCATCGGGCACATCGTCTGTGAAATAGATTCACCAATGGCCAGGCCCGACATCAATCGCTCCGGCGAGATCGAAGTGTTCGTCCGCGTCGTCGAGGCGGGCAGCTTTTCAGCCGCTGCCCGCGCGTTGCGGATGACGCCGTCGGCGGTGAGCAAGCTGATCGCGCGGCTGGAGGCGCGGCTTGGTACGCGGCTGGTCAGCCGTTCGACGCGCAAGCTGCAACTGACGCCGGAGGGGGCGGCATTCTTCGACAGCGGCGTGCGCGTCCTGGCCGACATGGCGGCGGCCGAGCGCGAGGCAGCGGCGGGTGCCGCGCCGCGTGGCCGGCTGCGGATCAACAGCTACGTGCCTTTCGGGCAGCATCGGCTGATCCCGCTTTTGCCGCGTTTCCTAGAGCGCTACCCCGAAATCTCGGTCGATCTGGTGTTGACCGACGATGTCATCGACCTGATGGAGGAGCGCGCTGACGTCGCCATCCGCGCCGGGCCGCTCGGCGAATCACGGCTGGTGGCGCGCAAGCTCGGGCAGAGCCGGGTGGTCGTCGTTGCGGCGCCATCGTATCTCGAAGCGCGTGGCACGCCCAAGACGCCCGCCGACCTCGATCGTCACAACCGGATGGGCTTCCGTTTCGTTCGTCACCTCGAGGGCTGGCCTTTTATCGACGCGGCCGGCAAACCGATCACCCTGTCGATCATCGGAAATACGCTGGTCAGCGACGGCGAGGCGATGCGGCTGATGGCGCTCTCGGGGGCGGGCATCGCCCGGCTGGCACGCTGGCATGTGGAGGCCGACATTGCCGCCGGCCGGCTGCTGCCGCTGCTGGAAGAGTTCAATCCCGGCGACGAGGAACTCACCCACGCCGTCTATGTCGGCCAAGGCAAGTATTTGCCGGCGCGGGTGCGGGCGTTTTTGGACTTTTTGGTCGAGACTGTCCGGCTGACTTGAGCCCAAAAAAAGATCGGGAGCCTGCCGGCTCCCGAAGCATCGAATCGAAGGTAAATTGAACTACTTTTTCGGCACAAAGGGCGCCGGCCGCCGGCCGGCCGCCTGACGCTCCAGCATCCAGCCGGGGTATTCGGCGGGCAGGGCACTGACTTCGTCGAGGCGAACAAGATCATCGGCATCGAGCTGCAACTCGGTGGCTGCAAGGTTCTGTTCCAGCTGCTCGATGCGGCTGGCGCCGATGATGACGCTCATCACGAATGGCTTGGCCAGGACATAGCCGAGCGCCACCGTGGCGACGCTGACGCCGTGCTTGACGGCGATCTCGCGCATGACAGCGACCGCTGCCCAGGCACGGTCCTCATTGACCGGCGGGAAATTGAAGCTGGCGCGGCGGCCCTCGCCATTGCCGGGGGCGCCCGGTCCGTATTTGCCGGAGAGCAGGCCGCCAGCCATCGGCGACCAGACCATCAGCCCGAGCTTCTCCTCGTTGAGCAGCGGCACGATTTCGCGCTCGAGATCGCGGCCGGCGATCGAGTAATACGACTGCACGGTCTCGAAGCGGGCAAAGCCCTTGCGCTCGGCAATACCCAGCGCCTTGGCGATGCGCCAAGCCTGCCAGTTCGAGACGCCGACATAGCGGACCTTGCCGGCGGCAACCAGGTCGTCGAGCGCCCGCAGCGTTTCGTCGATCGGCGTCACCGTGTCGGTGCCGTGCAGCTGGTAGAGATCGATGTGATCGAGCTGCAGCCGCTCGAGGCTGCCTTCGACCGAATCCATGATGTGGCCGCGCGAGGAACCGCGCTGGTTCGGGCCGCCGCCCATGGCGCCATGAACCTTGGTGGCGATGATCACGTCCTGACGGTTGACGCCAAGGTTCCTGAGCGACTGGCCGAGAAGCCGTTCCGAGGCGCCGAAGGAATAGACATCCGCCGTGTCGAAGAAATTGACGCCGGCGGCGAGCGAGCGGGCAACGATCTCGTCGACGCCCTTCTGGTCGAGGCTGGCGATCAGGCCCCATTGGGCATTCTCGCCGGCCGCGCCGAACGTCATCGTGCCGAGGCAAAGTTCGGAGACGAACATCCCCGTATTTCCAAGTTGATTGTAACGCATGGTGGCTCCAAACGGGTTGAGAATAACTCGACCGATATAGGAACGAAACGTTCCGTTTCTATACGCTGGCTTAGTCAATGTCAGCCTGTGGCCTAAGGTCGGCTGCGCCTCATCTGGCGCCGAAAATCGCCGATCCAACCCTGACACTGGTCGCGCCGAAGGCGATCGCGATTTCGTAGTCGCCGGACATGCCCATGGAGAGCTTGTCGACGCCGGCCTCGAGCCCAAGCTTTTCCAGCAGCGCGAAATGCGGACCGGGGTTCTCGTCGGCCGGCGGAATGCACATCAGCCCTTCGATGGCGAGGGCGTGAACCGAGCGGCAACGGGCCACGAAGGCGACAGCCTCGCGCGGCTCGATGCCGGCCTTTTGCGGCTCGGAGCCGGTGTTGACCTGGACATAGAGCCTTGGTGACCGGCCTTGCCTGGCGATCTCCTTGGCCAGCTCTGCGGCGATCTTTTCACGGTCGACGGTTTCGATGACGTCGAACAATGCCACCGCTTCCTTGGCCTTGTTCGATTGCAGCGGACCGATCAGATGCAGCTCGATGTCGGAAAATGCCTCCTTCAGCACCGGCCATTTGGCTTGTGCTTCCTGGACGCGGTTTTCGCCGAAGACGCGCTGGCCGGCCTCGATAATCGGGCGGATGTCGGCGGCGTCGAAGGTTTTCGAGACTGCGACCAGCGTCACCGCTCCGGCCTCGCGGCCTGCCTCGCGCTCGGCGGCAGCGATCCTTGCCTTGACCGTGAAAAGCTGTTCGACGGCGCTCGCCATGCCTATATCCTGCCTGTGTTTGGCTTTTCGCCGGATCGCCGCAGTTGACGGGTCCGGCAATCCATGGTGAACACCGCGACGACATTTCCTGAGCCGCCCGGGCATTGTCCGGCGGCTCGCGCATGCTTTTAAGTGAAAAACACCCGATGGCAACCGAACGATACAATCCGCGCGCGTCAGAGCCCAAATGGCAGAAGGCCTGGGACGCCAAGAAGCTGTTCGAAGCCGACAATGACGACCCGCGCCCGAAATACTACGTGCTGGAGATGTTCCCGTATCCGTCGGGGCGCATCCATATCGGCCATACCCGCAACTATACGATGGGCGACGTGGTGGCGCGCTACAAGCGGGCCAAGGGTTTCAACGTGCTGCACCCGATGGGCTGGGACGCCTTTGGCATGCCAGCCGAAAACGCGGCGATGCAGAACAAGGTCCATCCCAAGGACTGGACCTATCAGAACATTGCCGCCATGCGCGAGCAGCTCAAGGTCATGGGCCTGTCGCTCGATTGGGCGCGCGAGTTCGCCACCTGCGATGTCGACTACTATCACCGCCAGCAGATGCTGTTCCTCGATTTCGTCGAGAAGGGGCTGGTGACGCGCAAATCCTCCAAGGTCAACTGGGATCCGGAGGACATGACGGTGCTTGCCAACGAGCAGGTCATCGACGGACGCGGCTGGCGCTCAGGCGCGCTGGTGGAACAGCGCGAGCTGACGCAGTGGTTCTTCAAGATCACCGATTACGCGCAGGATCTGCTGGATTCGCTCGATCAGCTCGACGACTGGCCGGAAAAAGTAAAGCTGATGCAGGCGAACTGGATCGGCCGTTCGGAAGGGCTGCTGATCCGCTGGCCGCTGGCCAAGACAGTCGGCGGCGAGCATGAGCTCGAAGTCTATACGACCAGGCCCGACACCATCTTCGGCGCGTCCTTCATGGCGATTGCGGCCGACCATCCGCTGGCCAAAAAGGCCGCCGAGGACAATCCGGCGGTGGCAAAGTTCATCGACGAAGTCCGCCATATGGGCACTTCGGTGGCGGCATTGGAGACGGCCGAGAAGAAGGGTTTCGATACCGGCATTCGCGTCGTCCATCCGTTCGACGAGAGGTGGACGCTACCCGTCTACGTCGCCAATTTCGTGCTGATGGACTATGGCACCGGCGCCATCTTCGGCTGCCCGGCACATGACCAGCGCGACCTCGACTTCGCCAACAGATACGGCCTTCCGGTCATCCCGGTGGTGATGCCGGAAGGCGAGAATCAAGGAAGCTTCCAGGTCATCGACGAGGCTTATGTCGATGATGGCGCGATGATCAATTCGCGCTTCCTCGACGGCATGAAGCCGGATCAGGCATTCGACGAGGTGGCAAAGCTGCTGGAACAAAGGACCATCGGCAACCGGCCGATGGCAGAGCGCAAGGTGAATTTCCGCCTGCGCGACTGGGGCATTTCGCGCCAGCGCTATTGGGGCTGCCCGATCCCGATGATCCATTGCGAGGATTGCGGCGTGGTGCCGGTGCCGAAGGCCGACCTGCCGGTCAAGCTGCCGGACGACATCGAGTTCGACCGGCCGGGCAATCCGCTCGATCGCCATCCGACATGGCGGCACGTCAAATGCCCGCGTTGCGGCAAGGATGCGCGGCGCGAAACCGACACGATGGACACATTTGTCGATTCTTCGTGGTATTTCGCGCGCTTCACGGCGCCGTGGGCAAACAATCCGACCGACCCCGAGGCCGCGACTGAATGGCTGCCGGTCGACCAGTATATTGGCGGTATTGAGCATGCGATCCTGCATTTGCTCTATTCGCGCTTTTTCACCCGCGCCATGCGCGAGACCGGCCATGTCGATCTCGCCGAGCCGTTCAGGGGCCTGTTCACGCAAGGCATGGTGGTGCACGAGACCTATCGGGTTGGCGGCGCCTCGAACGGCCGCTGGCTTGCGCCAAGCGAGGTCAGGCTGGAAGACGCCGACGGCAAGCGCCGCGCCTTCGAAATCGCCACCGGCGAAGAGGCGGTGATCGGTCCGCTCGAAAAAATGTCGAAGTCGAAGAAGAATACGGTGAGTCCGGAAGAGATCACCGACGGCTACGGCGCCGATACGGCGCGCTGGTTCATGCTGTCGGACTCGCCGCCCGAGCGCGATGTCGAATGGACCGACGAGGGTGCGGCCGGCGCGCATCGCTTCATCCAGCGCATCTGGCGCCTGGTGTCGACGGCTGCCGAATCGCTCGCCGGAGTCCGGCCAGAGGCGGCGAAGGACGGCGAGGCCGGGACAGTGTCCAAGGCCGCGCACAAGATCCTGAAGTCGGTCGGCGAGGATATCGAAAAGCTCGCCTTCAACCGCGCCATCGCCCGCGTCTACGAGCTCGCCAATGCCTTGACCGTGCCGCTCAACGAGGCGGCAGAGGGCAAAGCCGGTCCGGCGCTGCAAGCGGCCTGCCGTGAGGCCGTCGAGATCCTGGTGCACCTGATCGCGCCGGTCATGCCGCATCTGGCCGAGGAGTGCTGGCAGACGCTCGGCGGCACCGACCTTGTCGCCGAACGGCCCTGGCCGGACTACGATGCCTCGCTTGTCGTCGACGCCGAGATCGTGCTGCCGGTCCAGGTCAACGGCAAGAAGCGCGGCGATTTGACAATTGCCCGCGACGCGGACCAAGGTGCGGTCGAAAAAGCGGTTCTGGCTCTCGACTTCGTGCAGAAAGCGCTCGAAGGTAAGGCGCCGCGCAAGGTGATCATTGTGCCGCAGAGGATCGTCAATGTCGTTGCCTGAGCCGCGAAAGACAGAGCTGACGCTGCGCCGTGTCGTGCTTTGCGGGCTGCTCGCCTCGGTGGCGCTGGTTTCCGCCTGCACGGTGCGGCCGCTCTATTCGAGCGCGCCGCTGATCGCCGGCTCGCAGGTCGGCGCCGCTGCCGAGCTGGCATCGATCTCGGTCAAGCCGGTCAAGACCCGCTACGCCCAGCAGGTCCGCAACAATTTGATCTTCGCGCTCGGCCAGGGCGCCGGCGAGCCGGCTTCGCCGGTCTATTCGCTTGATCTCGGCGTCTCCGAACTCGTCGAATCGGCGGCAATCGAGCAGGTCACGACCGACGAGGACGAGCCGACCGCCGGCACTGTAACGCTGACCGCCAACTATGTGCTCAGCGATGCCAAGACGGGCACGGTCATAGCGAGGGGCAAGCGCTCGATTCCGTCGTCATACGACAGGCCGCGCCAGGAATTCGCGTCATACCGGGCCCAGATCGACGCCGAGAACCGTGCGGCGCGCGAGCTGGCAGATGTGCTGCGGCTGTCGATCGCCCAGGATCTGATCAAGCACGGCAAGCCGGCGGCAAGCTAGGTCTTTCCGGAGTGCGCAATCTGCAAAAAAAGGCCGATTGCTCGGCTTTTTTTTGTTCGTAGGATAGTCGCTTCAGCCGATCTTCTGCCCGGTCTTTGCCCAGTCGGCGAGGAACAGTTCCAGGCCCTTGTCGGTCAGCGGGTGTTTGACCAGTGCCTTGAGCGTCGCCGGCGGCGCGGTGATGACATCGGCACCGATCAGCGCCGCCTGCTTGACATGGTTCACGGTGCGCACAGAAGCGGTCAGGATCTCGGTCTGGAAGTCATAATTGTCGTAGATGGTGCGGATATCGGCAATCAGCTCCATGCCGTCCCAGCCGCTGTCGTCGATGCGGCCGACGAAGGGCGAGATGAAGGAGGCGCCGGCCTTGGCGGCGAGCAGCGCCTGGGTGGCCGAGAAGCACAGCGTGACGTTGACCATGCGGCCGTCCGACCGGATGTCCTTGCAGGCTCGCAGGCCGTCGAGCGTCAGCGGCACCTTGATGCAGACATTGTCGGCGATCCTGGCCAGGATCTTGGCCTCCGCCATCATGTCCTTGTATTCGGTGGCGACGACTTCGGCCGAGACCGGGCCCTTGACGATCTCGCAGATCTCTCTTGTGACGTCGGCGATCTTGCCGCCGGATTTCAGGATCAGCGACGGATTGGTGGTTACGCCGTCGAGCAGCCCCAAATCGTTCAGCTCGCGGATTTCCTTGACATCGGCGGTGTCGACAAAAAATTTCATGGCGGTCTCCTGAAGATTTTTCATGTGCACGTCATGCACATTCGGGGTCGGACTTTGATCTAGACCAAAGTCGGGGCAAGGTCACGCCTCATGATCGAAGATTCGCCCTTTGTCGCGGCCGCACCGGTGCTGGTGCCGATGCCCGCCGAGCGCCCCTACACCTATGCCGTGCCGGCTGGCATGCGCGTGGTGCCGGGCTCGATCGTGCGCGTTCCGCTTGGGCCCCGCCAGGTCGCCGGCATCGTCTGGGACGGCGCCGTCGAAAAGGTCGACGCGAAGAAATTGCGGCCGATCGAGCAGGTTTTCGACTGCCCGCCGATCGACCGCGCGATGCGGCGTTTTGTCGATTGGGTGGCGCAGTACACGCTGTCGCCGCCCGGCATGGTGGCGCGCATGCTGCTCAGGGCGCCGGAGGCGTTCGACCCGGAGCCGTGGATCGAAGGGCTGCAGCGCACCTTCGCCAAGCCCGACCGGATGACGGAGGCGAGGACGCGCGTGCTGGAGACGGCCGAAGGCGGACTTGCCTGGACGCGATCCGGCCTGGCGCATGCGGCAGGCGTGTCGTCGACGGTGGTGGACGGGCTGAGGGCGCAGGGCGTATTCGAGACGGTGATGATACCCCCGCGGCCGGTGGTCGCAGCACCCGATCCCGGCTACACCGTGCCTTCACTGATGCCTGACCAGAGCGATGCCGCCGAGATGCTGCGCGCCAATGTCGCGACCGGCACATTCGGCGTCACCCTGCTCGATGGTGTAACCGGATCCGGCAAGACGGAGGTCTATTTCGAGGCGGTTGCGGCCGCGCTCGATCGCGGCAAGCAGGTGCTGATCCTGCTGCCGGAAATTGCGCTGACCCATGCCTTCCTCGAACGCTTCCAGGAGCGGTTCGGTGCCAAGCCGGCGGAATGGCACTCGGACCTGCCGCCAAGGATGCGCGAAAAGGTCTGGCGGCAGGTAGCGGAAGGCGGCGTGCGGGTCGTCGCCGGCGCGCGCTCGGCGCTGTTCCTGCCGTTCAGGGAGCTTGGATTGATCGTCGTCGACGAAGAGCACGACCCCGCCTACAAGCAGGAGGATCGCGTCTTTTACAATGCGCGCGACATGGCCGTGGTGCGCGGCCATATCGGCGGCTTTCCGGTCGTGCTCGCCTCGGCGACACCGTCGGTCGAAAGCCGGGTCAATGCCAGCCGGGGCCGCTACAGCAGGGCGGTGCTTTCGGCGCGCTTTGCCGAGGCGGCACTTCCCGATCTCAAGACGATCGACATGCGCCGCGCGCCGCCGGCACGCGGCGGTTTCCTGTCGCCGGTGTTGCTTGGACAAATGCGGCAGACACTGGCAAAACAGGAACAGTCGCTGCTGTTCCTCAACCGGCGCGGTTATGCGCCGCTGACGCTCTGCCGCGTCTGCGGCCACCGCTTTGGCTGTCCGGTCTGCTCGGCCTGGCTGGTCGAGCACCGCTTTCGCGGCCAGCTCGTCTGCCACCACTGCGGGCACAATGAACGCCGGCCCGAAGCCTGTCCGGAATGCGGCACGCTCGATCATCTGGTCGCCTGCGGGCCAGGCGTCGAGCGCATCGCCGAGGAGGTCGTCGCGCATTTCCCCGATGCCCGCACCATCGTACTGTCGTCCGACCTGATGGGCGGCGTGCGCCGGCTGCGGCTCGAGCTTGAAGCCATCGCCAATGGCGAGGCCGACATCGTCATCGGCACGCAACTCGTCGCCAAGGGCCATAATTTTCCCAACATGACGCTGGTCGGTGTGGTCGATGTCGATCTCGGCCTTGCCAATGGCGACCCGCGCGCCGCCGAGCGCACCTTCCAACTGCTCAGCCAGGTGACCGGCCGCGCCGGCCGCACCGGCAAGAAGAGCCTTGGCCTGCTGCAGACTTTCCAGCCCGACCATCCCGTAATGCGGGCGATCGTCTCCGGCGATGCCGAGGCCTTCTACGAACGTGAGATCGCCGAACGCGAGCGGGCGGGGCTGCCGCCCTTCGGTCGGCTGGCCGGCGTCATCGTCAGCGCCGCGACCCGGGCGGAAGCCGAAGGGCACGCCCGCGGCCTGCGCCGCGCCGCGCCGCAGGCCAGCGACCTGTTCGTGCTCGGCCCGGCCGAGGCGCCGCTATCATTGATCGGCGGGCGCCATCGCTTTCGCCTGCTGATCCAGGGCGAACGGCGCGCCGACATGCAAGGATTCATCCGCACCATGCTGGCTGAGGGACCGAAGATACGGGGTTCGGTACGCGTCCAGGTCGACATCGACCCGCAGAGCTTTTTGTGAAGGGGCTCAGAGGATAGGCTTCCGTAAATTGCCGATGCCCATCTGGCGTATGTCTCTTGCTTCGTTAGAATGCCCGAAATTTTGAATATCCATTTACGAGGGGACAACATGGAATTTGCGTTTCCGTGGCCGATGAGCCAGGGCGAGTGGCTGGCATGGTCGAGTGCCGTGGTGACCTTGCTGTTCGGCCTGCTGCTGTTCCTGGCGCCAGGGTTGGCCTTCCGGATCCTGCGGCTGCAGGTCAGACCGGAGAAGGCAGCGGCGATCGCCGAGGGGCGCGGCCGGATGTCGGGCTTCTATCTCGGCCTCAGCCTGTGCTGCATCCTCCTGGCGCAGCCGCTGCTCTATATGGCGCTCGGCTTCTCCTGGCTGTTCACCGCCTTCGGCCGGCTGCTGTCGATGATGTCGGACGGCGCCAACACGCCGTTCAACTGGGCATCCATCGTCGTCGAGCTGGTGCTGGCGGCGCTGCCTCTGGCCTTCGCCTTCGGCTTTTTGCCCTGAATCAGGGATCAATCCGGGGTTGGTTGCTGAACTCGCCCGGCGGATGCGACAATAGTGCCTGAAAACCATGCCGGACGACGCATTGCGGTCTGAAAATGCCTGTGCTAGACGGCAATCGACTTTCGATCGGGGATAGCGGAAGCCGCGCCTCCGTGCTTGGAAAAATGCAGTAAGGTCAAAGATTTAGCCAGAGTTTTTGCTCGCGCCAACAATCTGCGGCCTGTCAGACAAGAGAAAAGACGGTCCGTGGCCCAATCGTCATCGCCAATCTCAGGTGTCGCAGAACGCTATGCGGGTTCGCTGTTCGAACTCGCGCTGCAGACCAATTCGGTCGCCAGCGTCGAGGCCGACCTCAACAGTTTCGAAGCGATGCTCGAAGGCAGCGCTGACCTTTCGCGGCTGATCAGGAGCCCTGTCTTCTCCAGCGAGGACCAGGCCAAGGCGATCGCCGCGATCGCCGACAAAGCGGGGATCGCCGGCCTCACCGGCAATTTCCTGCGCGTCGTTGCCCAGAATCGCCGGCTGTTTGCCGTGCCCGGTATGATCAAGGCGTTCCGCCAGATCGCCGCCGAACACCGCGGCGAGACCGCCGCCGAGGTCACCTCGGCGCATGCGCTGACGCCTGCCCAGGAAACCGAGCTGAAAGCAGCGCTGAAAAGCGTCGCCGGCAAGGATGTGGCGATCACGGTCACCGTCGATCCGTCGCTGCTCGGCGGACTGGTGGTCAAGATCGGCTCGCGCCAGATCGATACGTCGCTCAAAACCAAACTCAATTCGCTCAAGCTTGCACTGAAAGAGGTCGGCTGATGGACATCCGCGCCGCGGAAATTTCCGCAATTCTGAAAGACCAGATCAAGAATTTCGGCAAGGAGGCCGAGGTCTCCGAAGTCGGCCAGGTGCTGTCCGTCGGTGACGGTATCGCCCGCGTCTACGGCCTCGACAATGTCCAGGCCGGCGAGATGGTCGAGTTCCCCGGCGGCATCCGCGGCATGGCGCTCAACCTCGAAGCCGACAATGTCGGCGTCGTCATCTTCGGCGCCGACCGCGACATCAAGGAAGGCGACACCGTCAAGCGCACCGGCGCCATCGTCGATGCGCCCGTCGGCATGGGCCTGCTCGGCCGCGTCGTCGACGCGCTCGGCAACCCGATCGACGGCAAAGGCCCGATCCAGGCCACCGAACGCAAGCGCGTCGACGTCAAGGCGCCCGGCATCATCCCGCGCAAATCGGTGAACGAGCCGATGTCGACCGGCCTCAAGGCCATCGACGCGCTGATCCCGGTCGGCCGCGGCCAGCGCGAGCTGGTCATCGGCGACCGCCAGACCGGCAAGACCGCGATCATCCTCGACACCATGCTCAACCAGAAATCGGTGCACGACAACGGCCCTGAGAAGGAAAAGCTGTACTGCGTCTATGTCGCCGTCGGCCAGAAGCGCTCGACGGTGGCGCAGTTCGTCAAGGTCCTGGAAGAGCGCGGCGCGCTCGACTATTCGATCATCATCGCCGCGACCGCCTCCGATCCGGCGCCGATGCAGTTCCTGGCGCCGTTCACCGCCTGCACCATGGGCGAATATTTCCGTGACAACGGCATGCACGCGCTGATCAGCTACGACGACCTGTCGAAGCAGGCCGTCGCCTATCGCCAGATGTCGCTGCTGCTGCGCCGTCCTCCGGGCCGCGAGGCCTATCCCGGCGACGTCTTCTACCTGCACTCGCGCCTGCTCGAGCGCGCCGCCAAGCTCAACGACGAAAACGGCGGCGGGTCGCTGACGGCGCTGCCGATCATCGAAACGCAGGCCAACGACGTTTCGGCCTATATCCCGACCAACGTCATCTCGATCACCGACGGCCAGATCTTCCTGGAAACCAATCTGTTCTTCCAGGGCGTCCGTCCGGCGGTCAATGTCGGCCTGTCGGTGTCGCGCGTCGGCTCCTCGGCGCAGATCAAGGCGATGAAGCAGGTTGCCGGGTCGATCAAGGGCGAGCTCGCGCAGTACCGCGAAATGGCTGCTTTCGCGCAGTTCGGCTCCGACCTCGATGCCGCCACGCAACGCCTGCTCAACCGCGGCTCGCGCCTGACCGAGCTGTTGAAGCAGCCGCAATTCTCGCCTCTCAAAGTCGAGGAGCAGGTCGCGGTGATCTTCGCCGGCGTCAACGGCTATCTCGACAAGCTGACGATCAACCAGGTCGGCAAGTTCGAGCATGGTCTGTTGTCGCATATGCGCTCGGCCGGCAAGGACGTGCTCGACGGCATCCGCAAGGAGAAGGCGTTGTCCGACGATCTGCGCGCCAGGCTGAAGGCAGAAATCGACGCCTTCGCCAAGACCTTTGCTTGAGCAGGACGGACGGGATCAGGTTTGAAGCATGCCTTCGTTAAAAGACCTTCGTAACCGTATCGCCTCGGTCAAGGCGACGCAGAAGATCACCAAGGCGATGCAGATGGTCGCCGCGGCGAAGCTGCGTCGCGCGCAGGAAGCGGCGGAAGCGGCGCGTCCCTATTCGGAGCGCATGGGCGCGGTGCTGGCCAATATCACCCAGGCGATCGGCGGCGGCGGCGATGCCCCGGCGCTGATGACCGGCACCGGCAAGGACGACGTGCATCTGCTTGTCGTCTGCACGGCCGAACGCGGTCTGTGCGGCGGTTTCAATTCGCAGATCGCCCGCTTTGCCCGCGACCACATCCGCAAGCTTCTGGCCGACGGCAAGCAGGTCAAGATCATCTGCGTCGGCAAGAAGGGGTTCGACATATTGCGCCGCGACTACGGGGCGCTGATCATCGAGCGTGTCGACCTGCGCGAGGTCAAGACGCTGGGCTTCGTCAATGCCGATGCCATCGCCAAGAAGGTGATCCACCTGTTCAACGAAGGCGGCTTCGACATCTGCACGCTGTTCTATTCGCAGTTCAAGTCGGTGATCAGCCAGATCCCGACGGCGCAGCAAATTGTCCCGGCGGGCGCGCCTGCGGCTGGCGCGGAAGTGAAGGACGGCGGCAGCGCCGTCTACGAATACGAGCCGGAGCCGGGCGAGATCCTCTCCGATCTCATCCCGCGCAACATTTCCGTGCAGGTTTTTCGCGCGTTGCTCGAGAATGCTGCCGGCGAGATGGGCGCCAAGATGAGCGCCATGGACAATGCGACGCGCAACGCCGGCGACATGATCAACAAATTGTCGATCACCTACAATCGCCAGCGGCAGGCGCAGATCACCAAGGAATTGATCGAAATCATTTCGGGCGCCGAGGCGCTCTAGGCACGCCCACAAGGAGGTCATCGACCTCAAGCGTGTGAGAAACAAAGAGACGAAAAGGGTAAAGACGATGGCGAAAGCAGCGACCCCCAAGACGGCAGCCTCTAAGGCCGCGGCACCAGCGAAGGCTCCGGCAGCAGCAAAGGCCGCTCCGGCCAAGAAGGCGGCAGCAACCAAGGCCGCCGCTGTGAATACGCCGGCCGCCACCATCAAGAAAACCGGCCTGGCAGGCAAGGTTCGCCAGGTCATCGGCGCCGTTGTCGACGTCCAGTTCGGCGAACATCTGCCGGCGATCCTGAACGCGCTTGAGACGATCAATGTCGGCAATCGCCTGGTGCTAGAGGTGGCCCAGCATCTGGGCGAAAACACCGTGCGCTGCATCGCCATGGACTCGACCGAAGGTCTGGTCCGCGGCCAGGACGTCTATGACACCGGTGCACCGATTACCGTGCCGGTCGGCCCGGGCATGCTCGGCCGCATCATCAACGTCATCGGCGAGCCGGTCGACGAGGCAGGCCCGGTCGACGGCATCGAGATGCGCTCGATCCACCAGCCGGCGCCGACCTATGTCGAGCAGTCGACGGAAGCGCAGATCCTGGTCACCGGCATCAAGGTGCTCGACCTGCTGGCCCCCTATGCCCGCGGCGGCAAGATCGGCCTGTTCGGCGGCGCCGGCGTCGGCAAAACGGTGCTGATCCAGGAACTGATCAACAACGTCGCCAAGGCGCATGGCGGCTTCTCGGTGTTCGCCGGCGTCGGCGAGCGCACCCGCGAAGGCAACGATCTCTATCACGAGTTCATCGAGTCCGGCGTCAACAAGAAGGGCGGCGGCGAAGGCTCCAAGGCCGCGCTCGTCTATGGCCAGATGAACGAGCCGCCGGGCGCCCGTGCCCGCGTCGGCCTGACCGGGCTGACGGTCGCCGAATATTTCCGCGACCAGGGCCAGGACGTGCTGTTCTTCGTAGACAACATCTTCCGTTTCACGCAGGCGGGCTCGGAAGTGTCGGCGCTGCTCGGCCGCATTCCTTCGGCCGTGGGCTACCAGCCGACGCTGGCTACCGACATGGGCGCGCTGCAGGAGCGTATCACCACGACGACCAAGGGTTCGATCACCTCGGTGCAGGCGATCTATGTGCCGGCCGACGACCTGACCGACCCGGCACCGGCGACCTCGTTCGCCCACCTCGACGCGACGACCGTGCTCAACCGCGCGATTTCGGAAAAGGGCATCTATCCGGCCGTCGATCCGCTCGATTCGACCTCGCGCATGCTCGACCCGATGGTTGTCGGCGAAGAGCATTACCAGGTCGCCCGCCAGGTGCAGTCGATCCTTCAGCGTTACAAGTCGCTGCAGGACATTATCGCCATCCTTGGCATGGACGAGCTGTCGGAAGAGGATAAGCAGACCGTGGCCCGCGCCCGCAAGATCGAGCGCTTCCTGTCGCAGCCCTTCTTCGTCGCCGAAGTGTTCACCGGCGCACCGGGCAAGCTGGTCGACCTCGCCGACACCATCAAGGGCTTCAAGGGCCTTTGCAACGGCGATTACGACCATCTGCCGGAGGCCGCCTTCTACATGGTCGGCGGCATCGAGGAAGCGGTCGAGAAGGCACAGCGCCTGGCCGCCGAAGCGGCCTGATGGTGAATGGTCAATAGTGAATTGTGAATGGGGAGTAGCGGACAGGAAATCGGGGCTGAGTGAAGGTCATTCTTTCTGACCGTTCACCATTCACCATTCACCAGTCGCTAAACTGATCATGCCTGAAGCTTTCAAATTCGAACTGGTCTCGCCGGAGCGCCTCTTGGTTTCCGAGCAGGTCGAATCCGTCATCATTCCGGGCGCCGAAGGCGAAATGACTGTCATGGCGCATCACGCGCCGGTCATGACCACAATCAAGCCGGGCGTCGTTACGCTGAAGACCGCGCAAGGCAAGGAAGAGCGCTATGTGGTGTTCGGCGGCTTTGCCGACATCGTTCCGGCCGGCTGCACGCTGCTCGCCGAATCGGCTGTGGCCGTCGGCGACATCGACCGCGCCGACCTTGCCCGCCGCATCCAGGAGGCCAGGGAAGACGCCGCCGACGCCAAGGACGATCAGACCCGCAGCAAGGCCGAGCAGTTCCTCAACCAGCTCACCACGCTCGAAGGTGCGCTGTTGCCGGCTTAACAGGCGCCCCTTGCCTTCTCCCACAAGACAAGGGGAGAAGGGGGCTGGTCACACCGCCAGTGCCTCTACTGCGCGCATCACGCCGCGCAGTTCGGCGAGGCCCTTCAGGCGGCCGATGCAGGAATAGCCGGGGTTCACCTTCTTGCCGATGTCGTCGACGATGGCGTGGCCATGGTCGGGACGCATCGGCACCTGCCAGTCCGCCCTGCCTGCCGCCTTGCGCCGCCGCTCTTCGCCAATCAGCGCCGACACGACCGCCACCATGTCGGTGTCGCCGTCGAGGTGCTCGGCTTCGTGGAAGGAGCCGTCTGGCTCCTTGGTGACGTTGCGCAGATGGGCGAAATGGATGTTTTCGGCGAAGGCCTTGGCCATTGCCGGCAGATCGTTCTGCGCGCCCGCGCCGTACGAGCCGGTGCACAGCGTCAGCCCGTTGGCCGGCGAAGCGACCGCGTCGAGCAGCGCGCGGGCATCATTGGCGTTGGAAACGATGCGCGGCAGGCCGAACAGCGAAAAGGGCGGATCATCGGGGTGGATCGCCATCCTGACGCCGGCCTCTTCGGCCACCGGCACGATCTCGCGCAGGAAGGCAAACAGGTTTTCGCGCAGGCCTTCGGTGGAGACGTCCTTGTAGAGGTCGAGGGCGCGGCGGAAGCTTGCCCGATCGAAGATGAATTCGCGCGCCGGGACCCAGCCGATCAGGTTGCGCTCCAGCCTTGCCTTGTCGCTGTCGCTCATCCCTTGCAGTCGCACACGCGCGGCCTCGATACGGGCCGGTGGGTGATCGGCCTCCGCCCCTTCTCGCTCAAGGATGAAGACGTCATAGGCGCAGAGCTCGACGACATCGAAGCGCAGCGCCGTGCCGCCATGCGGCATCGGGTAATCGAGGTCCGTCCGCGTCCAGTCGGTGATCGCCATGAAATTATAGCAGACGGTGTTGATACCGGCGGCGGCGACGGCGCGGATCGAGGCCTTGTAATTGTCGATCAGGCTGCGCCAGTCGCCGCTGCGGGTCTTGATGTCCTCGTGCACGACGATGCTCTCGACCACGTCCCAGGTCAGCCCTGCTGCCTCGATCTCGGCCTTGCGCCTGGCGATCTCGTCTGCCGGCCAGGCGCGGCCGTCGTTGAGGTGGTGCAGCGCGCTGACGATGCCGACGGCGCCGGCCTGACGGACATGGGCAAGCGTCACCGGATCGTCCGGCCCGAACCAGCGCCAGGTCTGTCTCATGGCTTCTCACTCCCTATGCCAAGCGCCGCCAAAGCTGCGGCAGTGCCGCCCCGCCGCAGGCGCTCGAGATGGGCTGCCGTCAGATCGATCAGTGTCATGCGGTGGGCATGGTCCTTGGCGAAGCCGGCGAGATCGAATATCGCTGTCACCGTTTCATCAGCCGGCCGGCTGCCGAGCGCCGTAAGCCGAGCGTCGATCGGGTCGGCAAAATGGGCTTCCGGCAAGGTTTTGCCGCGCGCCTCGCAAGCGGCGATCCAGGCCGCCACCACCAGCATGAGATGCGCGGGCGGGTCACCGGCGCCCAGTCGATCGAGGGCCGAGGCGACGATGCGCTGCGGCAGCTTCTGGCTGCCGTCATTGGCGATCTGCGCCGTGCGATGGGCGAGCGCGGTGTTCGAATAGCGTTCGGCGAGCTGGGCCGTGTAGCCGGCCGTATCGAGCCCGGCGTCCTGCGGCAGCGTCGGGATGGCCTCGGCCCATAGTCCGTCGACGAATTGCCGGATCGCCGGATCGGCAAAGGCGCGGTCGACCGTGTCGTAGCCGCTGAGCAGGCCGAGATAGGCGATTGCCGAATGCGAACCGTTGAGCAGCCGCAGCTTCATGTCCTCGAAGGGCCCGACGTCGCCGACCATGGTGACGCCGAACTTTTCCCAGGCCGGCCTGCCTGCCGGGAAATCATCCTCGACCACCCATTGGCAGAACGGCTCGGTCATCACCGGCCAGGCATCCTCGACGCCGAGCTCGACGGCGATACGCGCCCGGTCGGCATCGGTGGTCGCCGGCACGATGCGGTCGACCATGCTCGACGGGAAGGCGACGCCGTCGGCGATGTGTGCGGCGAGCCTGGCATCGCCTGAAGTGGCGAGCCTGGCATCGCCTGAAGTGGCGAGCCTGGCATCGCGCAGTGCGGCGAATTCGACCAGCAGGCGGTGCAGCGTGGCGCCATTGGCCGGAAGGTTGTCGCAGCAGAGCACGGTGAAAGGCTGGATGCCGGCGGCACGGCGGCGCGACAGCGCCTCGGTCAGGAAACCATGCGCCGTCCGTGGCATTTGCGGGTTAGCCAAATCATGGGCGATGTCCGGATGGGTGCTGTCCAGACCGCCGCCGGCTGCTCTCAGATAAGCCTTTTCGGTGATCGTGAGCGTGACGATGCGGGTGCGCTGATCTGTCAGAGCGGCGAGCACCGCAGCCGGATCTTCCGGCGCCACCAGCAGCGACAGGATCGAACCGATGACGCGTAGCTCTTCGCCGATGCTGCTCCTGATCGCCAGCGCGTAGAGGCCATCCTGCGGCGCCAGTGCGTCGCGCGTGTCTGGACTGCGCAAGGACACGCCGACAATGCCCCAGTCCGCCTCGCCCGCCGCCAGGCAGTCGTCGATATAGGCCGCCTGGTGGGCGCGATGGAAGGCACCGACGCCGAGATGGACGATGCCAGGTGCGACGCCGCCGCGGTCGTAGCGCGGGGCCGCGACCGAAGCCGGCAGTGCCTTCAGCGTGCTGTTGGAAAGGCGTCTATTGGTCATTGCGCCACGTGTCTGATCGAGATTGTTGGGTCACTGCTGGCAGGCGGCGTAACACCCGATGCCGTCACGCACAATGGGCAATGGCCGTCGAAAAGTCATCATACAACAACCCAGTTTTTGTATGTTGACATTATTTCTTTTCAACCCTACCGATGTCCGGATTGGGAGGATTTGCGTGGCCGCATTGACGGATCCGGATTTGCTGTTTGCCGCCGACGAGGCGCGCCCGCTTTCGCTGGCCCGCGATCTCTACGCCACGGTCAAGGACCTGCCGATCGTCAGCCCGCACGGCCACACCGATCCGCGCTGGTATGCGCTCAACGAGGCGTTTCCCGATCCGGCGCAGTTGCTGATCGTGCCGGACCACTACATTTTCCGCATGCTGTTCAGCCAGGGCGTTCGGCTTGAGGAGCTTGGTGTGCCGACGCTTGACGGCTCGCCGGTGGAAACCGACGGCAGAACGATCTGGCGGCGCTTCGCCGAGCATTATTACCTGTTCCGGGGTACGCCGACCCGGCTGTGGTTCGACCATGTGCTTGCCCACCTGTTCGGCATCGACGAGCCGTTGACGGCCGCAACCGCCGACCGCCATTACGACATGATCTCGACCTTGCTGCAGTGGGAGAATTTTCGCCCGCGAGCGCTGTTCGAGCGCTTCAACATTGAAGTCATCGCAACGACCGAAGGCGCGCTCGACGATCTCAGATGGCACCAGATGATCCGCGACAGCGGCTGGGAGGGCCGCGTCGTCACCGCCTATCGGCCGGATGCGATCGTCGATCCCGACTTCGAAGGGTTCTCGGCCAATCTCGACCGGCTTGGCGAGATCACCGGCTGCGACACCGGCAATTGGGCCGGCTATCTCGATGCGCATCGCCAGCGGCGCGCCTTCTTCAAGAGCTTTGGCGCGACTTCCTCCGATCACGGCCATCCGACGGCCGAAACCGCCAATCTCTCGGATGCCGCCGCGCAGGAGCTGTTCAACCGCATCCGCCGGGGCTCGGACGACGAGCGCGAGCGAAAGCTGTTCCGCGCCCAGATGCTGACCGAGATGGCCAAGATGAGCCGCGACGACGGGCTGGTCCTGCAGATCCATCCCGGCTCCTGGCGCAATCATTCGCCGGCTATCTTTCGGAAGTTCGGCAGGGACAAAGGCTTCGATATTCCGACGCGAACCGACTATGTGACGGCGCTGAAGCCGCTGCTCGACTGCGTCGGGCTGGAGCGCGACCTCACCATCATCCTCTTCACCCTCGACGAGACCAGCTATGCGCGCGAGCTGGCGCCGCTCGCCGGCGTCTACCCGGCATTGAAGCTCGGGCCGGCCTGGTGGTTCCACGACAGCCCCGAAGGCATGCGCCGGTTCCGTGAGATGACCACCGAAACGGCCGGTTTCTACAACACCGTCGGTTTCAACGACGACACCCGCGCCTTTCCATCCATACCGGCCCGCCATGATGTGGCGCGCCGGGTCGATTGCGCATATCTGGCGCGTCTCGTCGCCGAGCATCGGCTCGGCGAGCACGAGGCGCACGAGCTGGCGCAGGAACTTGCCTATACGCTCGCGAAAAAGGCGTACCGGCTCTAACGGCGCTTGCCGCCATCGTTCAAACGGGAGGAAACCAATGCTGCATTTTTCAAGACTGGCGGGAGCTACGCTAGTTGCCGCCGCACTGCTGGCCGGAACGGCAAGCGCCCAGACGGTCCTGCGCTCGTCCGACACCCACCCGGATGGCTATCCGACGGTCGAGGCGGTCAAATATTTCGGCGAGCTGGTGAAGGAGCGCACGGCCGGCCGCTATGTGATCGAGATCTATCCTTCCGCGCAACTCGGCGAGGAAAAGGACACGATCGAGCAGGTGCGTACCGGCGTGATCGATCTCAACCGCGTCTCGATGGCGCCGTTCAACGGGCTCATCCCGGAGACCACCGTGCCCTCGCTGCCCTACATCTTCCGTTCGGAAGAGCATATGCACAAGGTCATGGACGGGGCGATCGGCGACCAGATCGCGGCGGCGTTCGACCAGGTCGGGCTGGTGCTGCTCGCCTTTTACGACGGCGGCTCGCGCTCCTTCTACAATTCGAAGAAGCCGATCAACACCGTAGCCGACATGGCCGGGATGAAGTTCCGCGTCATCCAGTCCGACATCTTCGTCGACATGGTGGCGGCACTCGGCGCCAACGCGACGCCGATGCCGTATGGCGAGGTGTATTCCGCGATCGAGACCGGGGTGATCGACGGCGCGGAGAACAATTTTCCGAGCTACGACACTGCCAAGCATGCGGAAGTCGCCAAGTACTATTCGCTCGACGAGCACACGATGGTGCCGGAAGCCTTCGTCATGGCGAAGTCGAGCTGGGACAAGCTGACGCCGGAAGACCAGGCGATCTTCAAGGCGGCCGCCAAGGAGAGCGTCGCCAAGCAGCGCGAGCTGTGGACCGCCAAGGTCAAGGAATCGCGCGCCAAGGTCGAGGCGGCCGGTTCGCAGATCACGACGCCGGACAAGCAGCCCTTCATCGACGCGATGGGGCCGGTCTATGAGAAGCACGTCAAGGACGACAAGCTGAAGGCGATGGTCGAAGCCATCAAGGCCGTGCAGTGATCAAGCGGCGGCGCGGACATTCCGCGCCGCCATCCTCCTGGGGAGAAAACCGGTGACTTCCAGCCCAAGACCAACACCGCTCCTGTCCGGCGTCGCGCAAGTGATGTCGCGCGTCAGCACGGCGGCGCTGTCGATCGCCGGCATCGGGCTGGTGCTGATGACCGCCTTCGTCGCCTGGCAGGTGTTCGGCCGCTATGTTCTGAACCGCTCGCCGAGCTGGACCGAGCCGGGCTCGGTGATGCTGATGAGCTGGTTCATTTTCCTCGGCGCTGCCGTCGGCGTGCGCGAGAACTACCATCTTGGCTTCGACGTACTGCTCTACGTGCTGCCGAAAGGCGGCAAGCGCTGGCTGCGGATGATTTCGGATATTGTCGCGCTCGCCTTCGGCATCGGCATGATCTGGTATGGCAGCCAGCTGGTCGCATTGACCTGGGGCTCCGTCTTGCCGTCACTCGGCATATCGGGGGGCTGGGACTACGTCCCGCTTGTCGCGGGAGGCGCGCTCATCGTGCTCTTCACGCTGGAGCGCATCGTGCTTCGCCTCTCCGGCGCGCCGATCGACGATGCCCTCGATGAACTGCCGCCGGCCGAAGTCGCGGCCGAACTCGACACCGCCAACGTGAAGGTCTGACGCCATGGAACTGTGGATTCTCTTCGGCGTCTTCACCCTGCTGATGCTTATCGGCACGCCGATCGCTTTCTGCCTCGGCGTTGCAAGCCTCGCCACCGTCCTCTATATGGGCCTGCCGCCGCTCATCGTGTTCCAGCGCCTGAATTCCGGCATGAGCGTCTTTTCGCTGCTGGCCATTCCGTTTTTCATCTACGCCGGCGACTTGATGGTGCGCGGCGGCATCGCCAGCAAGATCGTTGCCTTCGCCGGCTCGCTCGTCGGCCATTTGCGCGGCGGCCTCGGCCAGGTCAACATTGCAACCGCTACACTGTTCGGCGGCATTTCCGGCTCAGCGGTTGCGGAGGCAGCGGCGGTAGGCGGCCTGATGATCCCGCAGATGAAGGCGCGTGGATATGGAGCGGACTACGCAGTCAACGTCACGTCGATGGCGGCACTGATCGCGCTGCTGCTGCCGCCGTCGCACAACATGATCATCTACTCGATCTCGGCAGGCGGAAAGATCTCCATCGCCGACCTGTTCACGGCCGGCATCATCCCGGGCCTGCTGCTGGCCCTGTCGCTGATGGTCACCGCCTATATCGTCGCGCGCTCCCGCGGCTATCCGACCGAGGCGTTTCCGGGCTTCAGCGCGGTCGCGCATCTTTTCGCCGTCGCCGTGCCCGGCCTGCTGCTGATCGCGATCATCTTCGGCGGCGTGCGATCGGGCGTCTTCACCGCCACCGAGAGTTCCTGTATCGCCGTCATCTATGCGCTGCTCGTGACCGTCTTCGTTTACCGGCAGATGACCTGGGAAGGGTTCGTTCATGCCACCCATGGCGCCGTGCGCACCACGGCCATGGTGCTGCTCATCATCGGCATGGCGGCGGCGTTCTCGTGGCTGATGGCCTTCCTGAAAGTGCCGGCAGCGCTCATCGCCTCCATGAATGCGATCTCGGACGATCCGCTGGTCGTGCTTCTGCTGCTCAACCTCTTGATGCTGTTCCTCGGCACGTTCATGGACATGGGGCCGACGATCATCATTTGCACGCCGATCTTCCTGCCCGTGGCGCAGGCCTACGGTGTCGATCCGGTGCATTTCGGCGTCATCATGATCCTCAATTTTGGCATCGGGCTGAACACGCCGCCGGTGGGCGCAGTGCAGTTCGTGGCGTGTGCCGTGGGCAAGATATCGGTCTGGGAATCGATGCGCTCGATCTGGCCATTCTATGGCGCAGGCCTCGTGGTGCTGGCGCTCGTCACTTACATTCCGGCCATTTCGCTATGGCTGCCGAGCGTCTTCAAATAGGAGGTGCGACATGGCATCGGACACTGCCGTCGGGCTCCGCGTCGAACGAAGACCGAAGCTTTCGGAAACCGTCGTCGCGGCGATCCGCAAGCAGCTGCAGGCGGGCGAGATCCAGCCTGGGCAAAAGCTGCCGACCGAGGGCCAGCTGACGGAAACCTTCGGGGTCAGCCGCACCGTGATACGCGAGGCGCTGGCCAAGCTTGCCGCGGACGGCCTGGTCGAGCCGCGCCAGGGCGCCGGCGTTTTCGTCACCGAACATATCTCGACAGCGTTCGGTGCTCTGGCAGCGGAGATGGGCAGCAAGGATTCGATTGCCCTCAACGTGCTCGAAGTCAGGTTGGCGATCGAGATCGAATCCGCCGGGCTCGCCGCCATCCGGCGCAACGCCGCGCAGGAAGCGGCAATCCAGGAAGCCTTTTTCGAGTTCGAACGGCTGCTCCTCAACAGCGAGCCGACTGGACCGGCCGACCTTGCCTTCCACCGCGCAATCGCCAGCGCCACCAACAATCCGTTCTATGTCGAGATGCTCGACGTGCTCGGCCGGCGCGCCATTCCTTGCGATGTGACCTCGCCCTGGTCGACCGAGTTCGCACAGTCCGACGCCTACCAGCGCGGCCTGCAGCGCGAACACCTGATGATCCTCAACGCTATCTCGGCAGGCGATGCCGAAGCGGCGCGGGAGGCGATGCGCGCGCATCTCGGTGCCAGCCAGCAGCGCTATCGCGAGCGCCTGCACGCGCGCCAGATTTTTTATGCCGACTCGGTCAAGGCCGCGGCAACCGAATGAGCAATTGAGGCAGCCCCATGGGACAGCAATGAATCACACCGACAATCATACCGATTTCACCTCCCGCTTCGCCATCGACCCTGTTTCTGCCGCGGTGATGGGCACGGACGAGCTGCGACACAATTTTCTCATCGAAGGCCTGTTCCGGCCCGGCAGCATCAGCCTGACCTACACCCATTACGACCGCATGATCGTCGGCGGCGCCATGCCCGCCGGCACACCGCTGCCGCTGCAGGCGATCAAGCCGACCGGGACCAAGAATTTTCTCGACCGCCGTGAGATGATCATCGTCAACATCGCCGGGGCAGGCGTCGTGCAAGCCGGCGGTCAATCCTACGAGCTGCAGGCACGCGACATGCTCTATCTCGGCATGGGCACCGATGAGGTGTCGTTCGCTGCGACCAATCTGGCTGAGCCGGTTAAGTTCTACCTGCTCAGCGCGCCGGCGCATCAGAGCCATCCCAACCGGCTGATCCGCATCGGCGATGCCAAGCGGCTCGATCTCGGCAGCCAGGCAACCTCCAACGAGCGCTCGATCTTCCAGTTCATCCATGCCGATGGGGTAAAGACCTGTCAGCTTGTCGTCGGCATGACGCAGCTTGCCTCCGGTTCGGTCTGGAACACCATGCCATGCCATGTGCATGACCGGCGCATGGAAGCCTATCTTTATTTCGATCTGCCGGAGGCGGCGCGGGTGTTTCATTTCATGGGCGAGCCGGACGAAACGCGCCATCTCGTCATGCGCAACGAGGAGGCGGTGCTGTCGCCGGGATGGTCGATCCATTCGGGCGCCGGCACCTCCAACTACGCCTTCATCTGGGCGATGGCCGGCGATAATGTCGACTATACCGATGTCGACCTGGTGGCGATGGAGGAGCTCAAGTGAGCGATCTCTCGGCCTTCAGCCTTGCCGGCAAGCGCATCCTCGTCACCGGCGCCAATACCGGCATCGGCCAAGGCATCGCCGTGTCGATCGCGCGCGCAGGCGGCGCGGTCGCCGGCGTCGGCCGGTCGGCGATGGACGAGACGGCGGAGAAGATTGCGGCTGTCGGCGGCCGCTTCGAGGCGGTCCTCTGCGACCTTGGCGACGATGCCGCCGCCCAGGCGATGCTTGACCGCGTCTGGGCGGATACGGGGCCGCTCGATGGCCTGGTCAACAATGCCGGCATCATCCGGCGTGCCGACGCGGTCGACCTCACCGAAGCCGACTGGGACGGCGTCATGGGCGTCAATCTCAAGACGGTGTTCTTCCTCAGCCAGAGTTTTGCCAGGCGCGTGCTTGCCGAATCTGGACGGCGTGGCAAGATCGTCAACATCGCTTCGGTGCTGAGCTTTCAGGGCGGCATTCGCGTCGCCTCCTACACCGCCTCCAAACACGGCGTGCTCGGCATCACCCGCCTGCTGGCATGTGAATGGGCGGCAAAGGGCATCAACGTCAACGGCATTGCGCCGGGCTATATCGAGACCAACAACACCGAGGCGCTGCGCACCGATCCCGACCGCAGCGCTTCGATCCTGGCGCGCATTCCGGCCGGCCGCTGGGGCGCGCCGGAAGACATCGGCGACGCAGCCGTCTTCCTGCTGGCGCCGGCGTCCAACTACATGCACGGCGCGGTGGTGCCGGTGGACGGCGGCTGGCTGGCACGATGAATAACAAAAGGTGAGAGTTTGGCGATGACCGGAACCAAAATCTTCTCGCATGCCGGCGAGGCTGCGTGGACGCCGACGCCGGATGGCAACCGCAGGCGCGTGCTCCTGCACACGGATGAGCTGATGATGGTCGAATTCGGTTTCGACAAGGGTGGCGTCGGCGCGCTACACTCGCACCCGCACGTCCAGGCGAGCTATGTCGCCGAAGGCCGCTTCGAAGTCACCATCGACGGCAGGACCGAGATCCTGGAAACCGGCAGCAGCTTCATCGTTCCTTCCAACCTTGTCCATGGCGTCAAGGCGCTGCAGGCGGGACGGCTGGTCGACAGCTTTACGCCGCACCGCGCCGATTTCCTCGACTGAGCTGCGGGCCTGAAGATCAGGTAGCCGGTTCTCGGAACGAAAAAACCCGCGCCTCCGGAGAGACGCGGGCGTGTTGCCTGGGCGCTTGTGGCGCCGCGGTACTCAAAACATCACCGCAGAACCTGAACCTGCCGAATGATGGTGAAGATAGGATTAACCGCTCCGAAGCGGTGCGATATTCACAGTCAAAGCGAATAGGGGCTGGAACGACGGCCTCATATCGGCCAATGAGTGAGAAGTTCGCCTCAGGCGGTGCCGCGGACAGGATCAGAGGGGTCGATAAATGTTCGAATCTGCTGTCCAGGCAATCACCTGGCGATTCGCCGGGGAATTTCGGCAGGTCGTATCCCCCAAAGTTCTGTAATGCAGGTAGCAGCGAGCATCCCGACAGAGGATTCCAAGCGGCGCGTCCTCAGGGATGTATTCGGCTTCGATGACTTTCGTCTCGGCCAGGCGGCCGTGATGGAGGCGCTACTGGCCGGGCATCATGTGCTGGCTGTCATGCCGACCGGCGCCGGCAAATCGCTCTGCTACCAGGTCCCGGCGCTGGTGCTGGGCGGGCTCACCATTGTCGTTTCGCCGCTGGTGGCCCTGATGCAGGATCAGGTCGCCGCATTGCGCCTTGCCGGTGTGGCGGCCGATACGATCAATTCCTCGCTCGACCGCGATGCCAATGTCGCTGCATGGCGCCGCGTCGCGGCAGGCCAGACGCGCTTGCTCTATCTTGCACCGGAGCGGCTCATGACGGTGCGAATGCTCGAGGCATTGACCAAGCTCGATGTCCGGCTGATCGCCATCGACGAGGCACATTGCATCTCGCAATGGGGACCGGCGTTCCGGCGCGAATACGAAGAATTGTCACGGCTGCGCGGCATCTTCCCCGATGTGCCGATCATTGCACTAACGGCGACGGCGGACGAGGCGACGCGCACCGACATTGCCGCGCAACTGTTCGACGGGCGCGTCGATACCGTGGTGCTCGGCTTCGACCGGCCGAACATCAAGCTAGGCATTGAGCCCAAGCAGGACAGCAAGCGCCAACTGCTCGGCTTCGTGCAGCGCCATGCGGGCCGCAGCGGGATCGTCTATTGCCTGTCACGCAAAAAGACCGAAGAGATGGCGGCGTTCCTCGAGCGCAGCGGCGTACGCGCGCTCGCCTATCATGCCGGCATGAGCAAGGACGCGCGTGAAGCGAATCAAAACGCTTTCATGACCTTGTCCGGCGTGGTGATGGTGGCGACCATCGCCTTCGGCATGGGGATCGACAAGCCGGACGTCGCCTATGTCTTCCACACCGACCTGCCGGGCAGCTTGGAGGCTTATTACCAGGAAATCGGGCGCGCGGGCCGCGACGGGCGGGCGGCCGAGGCACATATGCTGTTCGGTCTCGGCGATATCCGCATGCGCCGGCTTTTCATCGAAGACGAGGACGCACCGGCTGAGCACAAAAGGCGCGCGCATGGCCGGCTCGAAACGCTGATCGGTTATTGCGAGACGACGCAGTGCCGCCGCCAGATTCTGCTTGGCTATTTCGGCGAAAACGCCTCGCCTTGCGGCAATTGCGATAATTGCCTTGATCAGGCGCCGCATGCGGATGGCGAGGCGGAGGCGCGGATCATCCTGGCGGCGATCGCACAGACCGGCGAGCGCTTCGGCGTCGCCCATGTCGTCGATGTCCTGCTCGGCCATGAGACCGAGAAGGTCCTGGACAGGAACCACCACAGGCTTGCCAGCTTCCGCACCGGTGTGGCGCATAAAAAGAGTTTCTTGCTGTCGCTGCTCCGCCAGCTCGTAGCGGGAGGGTTCCTGACATTGGACTCAGCCGGCCATGGCGGCCTCGCCATTGCCGAGAAGGGCCGTGCGCTGGCCCGGGGCGAGGCCTCGTTCCGGTATCGCGTGGACGCGCGCCAGTCGTCGCGAGGCAAGATACGTCCTGAGCATACCGCAGCAGGCACGGAAGGTCTGGATTCGGCGCTGCTGGCCGCGCTCAAGGCTGTACGGCTGCGTCTTGCCCGGGAACGCCAGGTGCCGGCCTTCGTGATCTTTTCGGATCGTACACTGATCGATATGGCCGAACGCTGCCCGCGTGACCTGAACGCCTTCGCCGCGGTCAACGGCGTCGGCGCCGCCAAGCTCAAGGATTTCGGCGAGATATTCCTCGGCGCGATCGCTGCGCATCAATCCGCTGGATCGATCTGAAGATATGTCGCTCTTCGCCAACGTTTTGCTGGAACAGCAGACTACCTTGCTGGTGCCGGCCAAGTTCCAGTTATAGTTATAGTTATAGTTATAGTTATAGTCTTGGACGGCATTCAGGGAGGTGCAATTGAGTGGAAGCCCGGTATTAAGGTGCGATTCCGTTTTCGTGTTGCCAAGATGCTTGCCCTTGAGAAGGTCGAACATGAGTTTGAGATCAGTGGAAGGACTGCCACGCTGACGGGCCTTAACAAGGAGGAGCTTATCTCCGAAAGCTATTGGTTGGTCGTCGGAGTGAGTGGTTTTAAATCTGAGGAGGAAGCCAAGGAATTTGGGCAAAAGCTTAAGATAGCCACCTCAATTTCGTCCCTGTTTGTAAGATTAGGCATAGATGTTGGGCACGACCGCGGTTCGGGTCAGATGAGTGCAGACATTCTCGCCGCAATGAAAGCAGTAGATGGAAAGGACCGTCGCTCTGATGTCCATGGAATTGACGTTTATGTGGATGACGGGACAGTGGGCCTGTTCAAAGTGTCTGCGACAGGCGTTGTGCGCACGCAGCCCGATCCCTTTCTGCCTAACATTGGCCAACTGATTATCGATCAGTCTTTAAAGCTGCCAGACTCCTTTGAAAAGGCTGTCCTCTTGTTGAATGCGGCACTTATGAATCCGGAGCCTCTCGCGCAATTGGTTTTGGCACTCTCGACCGTTGAGGGCCTTGGCCAACAAGAGGAATGGAGCCTTGGACAAAAGCAACTTATCACGCATGCGGCTGAGGTGGCTAAAAGGGACACAAAACTATCGCAGACTGAAACAGAGGAAGTCGTGAAAACGATCATGAACCACTCGCATCGTCTAAGCCTTCGCCAAGGTGTACTTAGAGTGCTGGAAAAGTCGGGTCTCTCAGATTTGAAAAAGGAGTGGGACGACGTTTATGGATATCGCAGCGTGATATTTCACGAGGGGAGAGTTGGACCGAACGCTGAATACTCCGCCTTCGCCAATCGAGCGGTGGCTCTCTGCGGCCATATCATCCTAAAAAACCTCGAACCTCATCTCAAAGGGGCCGCTGACATGGCTGATAGTTATTTTCCGATCCAGAAAGCGACTTGATCAATAATCGGGATGAGGAGGCTTGCGATCAGCGCTCTCCAGTGCACGAGCCTGCTCAGCCGACACGCCAAATTTGGATGGCCTTTTGGGTTATTGAAACGCTTGTCCATGTAAGAGCGGTGAATATCACAATCAGATAGATTTGCGTCAAACGCCAGCGAGCCAAGTGTGTGCGACCCATCGACAACGCTTCGAAATACTCTTCTCGCCCGTCAATAACGATCTGCGAGAAGATTGCCTCGAAGGCTCGCCTGGAGAATACAGCCCGCAAGAGGCCAACTAGGCGTTCGGCTGGAGCGCGATCGAGTTTGATACGAGGCTCGGCGAGGAATTCGGTCGCAATGTTAATGTGAAAATCAACTGACGTGATCTCGTCAGGCCGTCCACCCTTTAGTCGCAAATTGGCTGGCTTTAAGTCCCGATGTAAAGCGCTCAGAGCGTTGACGCGAATATGAAGCTCAAGGTTTTCTGCTGCAATCCTTTGTCGATCCCGAATTAGGAAGATAGCGGAGACAAGTGCCGCTCCCATCACGACCACAAACAATACCAACTGCGCGACCTCCACAACTCGAACTGAGGGCACACTATTAGTCGAAACAACGAAGGCCATAGCGAAGGCGACCACTGCAACGGCTGCGACGATTCCCCTAATCCATCTCATGCCGGTGCCCCCAAGGCAAAAGCAGCTTCAGCAGCCTGCCTAGCTCTCAAGACGCGCTGACCAAGAGCGGTGATCGAGTAGACTCGACGCGCCATTCCCGGTTCATTAGGATTGCGGATTGCGCGCGAAGTTACGAAGCCTTTGGCCATCATGCGATCAAGTGTGACATAGACCGTACCGCGCTTCAGCACAGCAGAGGCACGCACCATCTCCAGACCGTATTTCTCGCCGGATCGGAGCAGTTCCAAAATCTCGTGCTCGATGTTCGATAGTCTCGGCAAATCGTTCATGGGCAGACTTCCTCAACACCCAAAGTAACAAGTTGTAAGAGTGAGTCTTACAAAACGAAAGCCTCTCCGTCAATCAAATTGAACCTCGCAACGAGGCGGTCCAGATGAAGGCGAAGGCCGAAGCGGAGAAGGCTATGAGAATCATCGGCCCATGGAGGGCGATTCGCATGTAGCAAGCGAGCTGCGGGCGCTCGTTCAGGATCGCCAGGCGTTGCAGACCTCGGCGGCTCGACCCGCCGTCGCTCCGCGCTCGGCCGTCGAACTGCGAGCCCGTGCCGAGGCGATCCGTCAGGCCCGCGAGCGCGCGCAGGAGGAGCAACGAGAGGCTGAAAGAAAACGGCAGGCGGCGGAAGAGGCGCGCGCCCGCCGTATTCGGCTCGATGCGCTCTCGCGGCGCGGCGAAAGCGTCTGGCGTGAGGTGGAGAGCGAGATCGAACGCCGCAACCCTCCCGGCTACGATGAGGCCGCCAGCCTTCTGCTCGACCTCAAGGCAATTGCCGAGGAATGTGGCACGACCCACGATTTTGCTCGCAGGCTGCAGGCGGTCCGCGATCGGCATATCCATAAGAGGCGTTTTATCGAACGGCTAAGAGACGATTAGCACCGGCTTCGTCTCGCCGCTGCAATCGCAGCCTCCTGCTGCCGCAAGTGCTCGATCTTCGCACTCTGGCGGGCAGCTACGGTCGAGGCGACACGCTGCCCTCCCAACAGCCAGCCCGGAATGTTGGTGTGGACGACTTTGCCACGAGCGATGGCTGTCGCCGACATTTCGTCGGCGACAGCGCCGATCGCCACGTTGAGCTCGACGCAACTCATCTTGTCGTATTTCGCAGCATCAAAGGATGCCGGCAAAGGCGATGCGCAACTTCCGACAAACATGAGGCTGCATATCAGAGGCGTGGCCGTGGAGATCGCCTTCATTCCCTTATCAAGCACATTGATGCCGGACGGGCGGATTTTCGGAGGGTTCTCGATCTAGGGCCGCGAAGCACTCGCGAGGTTCCGCGTAACTGAAGCATGTGACCTCTACAATACTCTGTGCTGACCGACCTGTTTGTCTTCAAAGAATTCCGAGAGAGCCGCTGCCGTCTTGTCGGGGTGCTCTTCCGGGAAAAAGTGCCCGCCTTGGACAGCGCGTCCTGCCACTCTGTCGGCCCATTTCCTCCAGATGGCCAGCGGCCCGCCTTCTCGCGCATACCAGTTCTCCAGGGCGCCTTCGCCACTCCATAGCGCCAGTAGCGGACAGTCGATGCGACGACCGTTTGCGCGGTCCAACGCGTCATGTTCACGATCGATCGTCGCAGCGGCGCGATACTCTTCGCAGATGGCATGAATATGCGCGGGATCGCGAAGCGCATCAACATAGGCGTTCCGGACCTCTTTGGAGACCATTTTCGCTGACGATCCCCACTGCGTTATTGCATCGTCGACGACAGCATCGGGAGCCGCGCCGATCAGACGCTCCGGCAGGGGCTCCGGCTGGGCAAGAAGGTTCCAGGGCCAGAAGCCAAGCGCCAGTCTGGCATCCGCCCGATCCCATGTTGCGGCGGTGGGGATGATGTCGAGGACGGCGATTTTGAGCACTTTGTCGGGATGGTCCAGCGCCAGGCGATAGGCAACCCGCCCGCCGCGATCATGCCCGGCAATCATGAACCGCTCAAACCCTAGTTGCTTCATGGCTTGAACCATGTCGCCGGCCATGGCGCGCTTGGCGTATGGGCTATGATCGGCAGAGGAAATCGGACATCCGCTTTGCCCATAGCCTCGAAGGTCGGCGGCGACCACCGTGAAGCGGGGCGCCAAGGCTGCGGCGATATCCCTCCACATCAGATGCGTTTCTGGAAAACCGTGAAGAAGCAGCAGCGGCGGACCGGTGCCTCCGACCCTTGCGAAAATCGTCGTATCGTCCAGTCGTAGGCTGGTGGCTCTGAAACCTGCAAACACCGTCAGCTTTCTCCGCGCCCTTAGGAAAGCTCCCTAAGGGCGCTAACGGCCGCCTGAGGCGAAAACCCCGGCCGCGATGGCCAGGGTTCAAGCCGGCCAGTTGCTAGAATCGAAACCAGACCCAGACGCGCCTGCGGAAGCACCGCCTGCGCCGATAGCCGTTTCGCCAGTAAACGCGACAGACCCTTCTCCAAGCGCGCCGGCGGCGCCGGCGCGGCCGGTGCCACCGGCGATGATAAACTGGTTGCAACTCTGCTTGAGTTTCGTCGTCGTCGAAGGTCTCGACATCCGGCGCCTCGAGTTCATCGAGAATGCCGCTTCTGGCAGTTGGAACGCCGGCCACTGCGTTGATTGGCCGAACTGTGCTTGCAAGGGCCGCGGCCCCGGCAATGCCAAACATTCCTGTCAAAAATAGTCGCCGATCCATGGAAACCTCCCAGTCTTCAACCAGCGATAGAACAAGCTAACGATGGGGAGATAGCGCAGTCGGTGCAGACGCCTAGTGCCGCACGGCTATTAGCGGTGGTCCGGTCGGCCGGAGGGTGTTGCCTCGTCCTCGAAGTGGGATGGCTACCTCGATCGACAAACACCCGGAGCTTTTTGAATTGATGGCGGGCCGAAAACAATGAAGATCGAATGAGGTCTACGCCATAGCCACGCAATTCACGCTACTCGCGGTGCAAGGAGGCTTGACTGCCATCCTACCAGAAGGTAGGTAAAAGCATGAGCAACTTGTCTACCACCTCTGACGACATCCTGGCTTGTGCACGTTCACTGATCGTGGCTGGCGGCTACAACGGTTTCAGTTATGCCGACATTGCTGAAGTGGTCGGGATCCGTAAGGCGAGCATTCATCACCATTTCCCAAGCAAGGTCGATCTGGTTCGGACGCTGGTTGCGCGGTATCGCGAAGAAACTGAAGCGGGGATGGCAAATGTCGAACTTCACGAATCCGATCCGCTCGAACAGTTGCGGATCTATGCCGGGTATTGGGAAGCCTGCATCGCGAACGCCAGCGCCCCGTTTTGTATCTGCGCGCTGTTGGCAAGCGAGCTCCCCGTGCTGCCCGAGGAAGTTAGCCTTGAGGTCCGGGCGCATTTCCGCTCGCTGTCAGGGTGGCTTACATCGGTGATGGAGCGCGGCGTGCGGCACGGCCAATTTCGACTGATGAGCACCCCTCGTGCCGAGGCTGAAGCGTTCATGGCGACCGTTCACGGCGCGATGCTTTCAGCACGGGCCTATGGCGATCCGAAGATATTCGGCGTCGTGACAGGCCCGCTCCTGGAGCGGCTCCGCGCTTCCCCCCGGATGCGGGCCTAGATCTCAACTAACCATAATAGCAATCACTCTGCGACATTCGTCGAGAGCCCTACCTACTAGTCGAAAGGATGATCCAATGACGATTCACGATGGCGATCTTTCCCGCGCCAGCCAGGAACAATGGCTCAAGCTCTATTACTTCGCTCGGACGGCATTCTCGGCTGTCTGGGTGGCGGCTGCCTTTATGGTGGGACAGCATTCCGGGGTGGTCGCGGCGGTTTTGCTCGTGGCTTATCCTGCATGGGATGCCCTGGCCAATTTTGTCGACGCATCGCGCAGCGGAGGATTGGGACAGAATCGCACCCAGACCATCAACGTCGTGGTCAGTGTGGCGACAACGCTCGCGGTCATTGTTGCGCTGAAGATGAGCATGAATTGGGTGCTCGGCGTGTTCGGCCTATGGGCGATCCTGTCCGGCCTGCTTCAACTCGGCACCGCCGTCCGCCGTTGGAAGAGCTCTGGTGCGCAGTGGGCGATGATCCTGAGCGGAGGGCAATCAGCACTGGCAGGCACGTTTTTCATCGCGCAGACGCGGATGCCGATGCCGCCATCGATCTCCAACGTGGCCGGCTATGCCGCAGTAGGCGCCCTGTATTTCCTGGTTTCGGCGGTGTGGCTGAGCGTGAGCCAATTGCGGCGGAAGGCTGCATAGCGTGCCATCTTAAGCCATTACCGGCGCGATGAGAGATGCTGTTACCTATGGGTCCGGAATGGACACATTCCGAAGTGGCGGAGAGGGAGGGATTCGAACCCCCGATGGGCTTGCACCCATGCCGCATTTCGAGTGCGGTGCATTCGACCACTCTGCCACCTCTCCGCGGTCATGGTCCGCCGTTGCCGGCGCGGCGCACTAGATAACGGCTGGACAGGCAGGTTACAAGGGCCAATCTGCCCCGGCGCCGCAGCTTCTGTCCATGCTTCTTCGAGGCTCCGGTGGCCGTTGCTCGATATTTGCAAGGTCTGGGCTTAACCCATTCGCAGCTTGCCCGCGGCGCTTGCCTTGACTCAAGCCGGACCTTCGGTTAGGGACAGCGCGCAATCGGCGTGGAGGGGTCTTCCGCGCCGCTTGTTTTTTGAACCCGCAGACTGACAAAAAGACGGCCGAACCGCCTGAAGCGGTTCATCAAGGCCGACCGAACAGCGAAAGGCAAAAAATGTTCGCAGTCATCAAAACGGGCGGCAAGCAGTATCGCGTTGCCGCCAACGATCTCCTGAAGATCGAAAAACTCGAAGCCAATGTCGGCGACATCGTCGAGATCGGTAATGTGCTCGCGCATGGCGAAGGCGAAAACGTCACGTTCGGTGCGCCGTTCGTGGATGGTGCGATGGTCACCGCCGAAGTCGTCGAGCAAGGCAAGAACCGCACCGTCATCGCCTTCAAGAAGCGCCGTCGGCAGAATTCGCGCCGCAAGATCGGCCATCGCCAGCTTTTGACCACCGTCAGGATCGCCGAAATCCTGCTGGGTGGCGCCAAGCCGGCGAAGAAGGCCGCCGCCAAGACCGAAGCCAAGGCCGAGGTCGCCGCCAAGACCGAGGCGAAGGCTGAAGCCGCGCCGAAGGCAGCAGCGAAGGCAGAGGCTGCGCCGAAGAAGGAAGCCAAAGCCGAGACGACCGAGGACAAGGCTGCCGAAGCCGCCGCGCCGTTGTTCAAGGCGCCGAAAGGCGAGCCGGACGACCTGACCGTGATCAAGGGCATCGGCCCGGTCGCCGCCGGCCAGCTCAACGAACAGGGCATCACCACCTTTGCCCAGATCGCCAAGCTGTCCGACAAGGACGTCGCCAAGATCGACGAGCACATGCCGTTCAGCGCCGACCAGATCAAGGACTGGCGCGAGCAGGCCAAGGAATTGGCGAAGAAGTAGAACGAACCGGCGCAATCGTCGCCGGATCGGACTTGAAACGGAACGCGAACGCGTTCATAAGATCGTTTAGGCGCCTCGCGGCGCATCGGAGTAGTTAGATGGCACACAAGAAAGCTGGCGGATCGTCGCGCAATGGTCGCGACTCCCATTCCAAGCGGCTCGGCGTGAAGAAGTTCGGCGGCGAAGCCGTGATTCCGGGCAACATCATCATTCGTCAGCGTGGCACGACGTGGCATCCCGGCACCAATGTCGGCATTGGCACGGACCACACGCTGTTTGCGCTCGAAGCTGGCGCAGTCACCTTCAACAAAAAAGCCAATGGCCGAACCTACGTATCGGTGAACCCGATGACGAAGGCAGCGGAGTAGCCGGTTCCGCACGAGAACACCGGCACCCATCTCGGGAACCGGTGTCTGGCCAAGCCAGGAAATGGATCAGGGGAGATGGGTTTCCATCTCCCCTTTTTCTTGTGCCTGGAGGACTTTGATATGGTTGCCGAAGCGGAAGCGACAGACGACGAAAGTTACGCGATAGATTGCCCGGTCCTGATCACCGAGCGGCTAGTCATGCGGCCCCCGCGTGAGAGCGACATCGAGCAATTGGTGGCGCTCGCCGACAACCGCCATGTCGCGGAAATGCTGGCTCGCATGCCGCATCCCTATGGCGAGGCGGAGGCACGCGCTTTCCTGGCCATGACTGCATCGCGCCGGGCCGGAATCGCCTATGCGTTGACGCTGGCCGGCACCGAGACCTTCGTCGGCTGTGCCGGGCTCAACACCACGGATCGTGGGCTGGAGCTCGGCTACTGGATCGGCGAGCCGTACTGGAAACGCGGCTACGCGACGGAGGCAGCGCACGCACTGGTCGACCTTGCCTTCCAGAGAACCACGATCCAGGTGCTGCACGCCTCGACGCGGGTTATCAATCCGGCCTCGCGCCGGGTCATCCACAAATGCGGCTTCCAGTATGCCGGCCAGGGCATGCTGAACTCGATCGTTGCCGGTCAGGTGCCGGTCGAGCGCTACCGTCTCGATCGCAAGACCTGGACCAGCCTGCGGAACTGGGTGCATTTTTGATGGATGCGGCTCACGTCATCTCGAGCCAGACCGGCAAGTGATCCGAACCGGCCGCTTGCCGGTCGACCCACAGGCGCCTCAGCGATTTGGCAAGCGAGGCGCTGGTGAAGACGTAGTCGATGCGCTTGTAGCGGCTGGTATCGCCCGGCCGCTTGGGGTCGACCCAGGTGACGAGATCGGCGCCGGCGGCGCCGAGGCGCGTGGCAGCATCGATGGCGAGGTCGGCGGTCACCGGCATGCCGAATTCATGGTCAGGCTGGCCGGCGAGTTCGACATGTTCCGGCGATCCAGCCAGCATGTTGAAGTCGCCCATGACGACGAAGGCGTCGGGACAAGGCAGGTCCGGCAAGCCGATCTCGGCGACGCCGGAGAGCCCGCCGCCCTCGAGCGGGTATTTCAACAGACGCTGGCGCAGAAAGCGGATCTGGCTCAGGCGTTCAACCGGGCTGCGGTGGTCGAGATGGGTGGAATAGAAGCGGATCGGACCAAGCGGCGTTTCGATCAGCGCCTCCAGCGCGCCGCGCTGGAAGTTCATCGCCTCGACACTGCGGCTGCGCGGCAAAAGGAGATTGCGCGACAGATGGATCGGCGTCCTCGACAGCACCATGTTGCCGAGCTGGAAGGTGGTCGTGATGGCGCGGCCGTTCTCCAGGCGCGAGCCAGCGTCGGCTTCGAAATTGCTGCCGTAGACGGCAAAATAGTCGGGCAGCGCCTCGCCGAGGTCGGCCACCATGTCGCGGCCGCCATTCTTCGGGTTAGCGCGGGTGACCTCCTGCAGCGCGATCACGTCGGCGCCGCGCACGGCATCGGCGATACGGCCGATATCATAGCGGGCGTCGAGGCCGACGCCGTAGTGGATATTGTAAGTTACCAGCTTCATTCCGACATCTCGCGCTTGGAAAGCCGAGGATCGATTTTTCGGCAAGGGTCAACCAAATGGTACGCGTCCAGAGCTACGCGCGACGTTACAGTAGCAAAAACGGCCCTCGCCCTTCGACCCGCCTTGGTTTAGAGCAATCCCGCAAAGCCAATAGCAGAAACCATACAATCCGATGAAATTTCTCGATCAAGCCAAGGTCTACATCCGCTCCGGCGACGGCGGCGCCGGTTCGGTGTCGTTCCGGCGCGAAAAGTTCATCGAGTTCGGCGGCCCGGACGGCGGCGACGGCGGTCGCGGCGGCGATGTCTGGGTCGAGGCGGTCGATGGGCTGAACACGCTGATCGACTATCGCTACCAGCAGCATTTCAAGGCCAAGACCGGGACGCACGGCATGGGCCGCAACATGACCGGCGCCAAGGGTGCCGACGTAACGCTGAAAGTGCCGGCCGGAACACAGGTCTTTGCCGAGGACAATGAGACGCTGATCTGCGATCTGACGGTCGTCGGCCAGCGCTTTCTGTTGGCCAAGGGCGGCAATGGCGGTTTCGGCAACCAGCACTTCAAGACCTCGACCAACCAGGCGCCGCGCCGCGCCAATCCCGGACTGCCGGGCCAAGAGCTCAACATCTGGCTCAGGCTGAAGCTGATCGCCGATGCCGGCCTTGTCGGGCTGCCCAACGCCGGCAAGTCGACCTTCCTGGCGGCGGTCACCGCGGCCAAGCCGAAGATCGCCGACTATCCCTTCACCACGCTGCATCCGGGCCTTGGCGTGGCCCGCATCGACGGTCGCGAATTCGTCATTGCCGATATTCCGGGCCTGATCGAAGGCGCGCATGAAGGTGTCGGCATCGGCGACCGCTTCCTTGGCCATGTCGAGCGCACGCGCGTCCTTCTGCACCTCGTCTCGGCGCAGGAAGAAAATCCGGGCAAGGCCTACAAGACCGTGCGCGCCGAACTCGGCGCCTATGGAAACGGGTTGACCGACAAGGTCGAGATCGTCGCGCTTTCCCAGGTCGACATACTCGATGCCGCCGCGCGCAAGGCGAAAGCCGCCTCGCTGAAACGCGCCGCCGGCCGCGCGCCGATGCTGCTTTCCGCCGTCACCGGCGAGGGCGTCGAGGCGGTGCTGCGCGCGCTGATGGGGGTGGTGGCGGAGGCACGCGAAGCCGTCGCCGCGCCGGTCGAGACGCGCTGGAACGCATAGCCATGGCCGCGCAATCGCTGAAAAATTATCGGCGCATTGCCGTCAAGATCGGCTCGGCGCTGCTTGTCGACCGCACGACGGGCCTGAAGCGCGACTGGCTGGCCTCGCTTGCCGACGACATCGCCGTGCTGGCCAGTGGCGGCGCCGAAATTCTCGTCGTGTCTTCCGGGGCGATTGCACTCGGCCGCACCATCCTCGGCCTCGGCAAGCGGGCGCTGAAGCTCGAGGAGAGCCAGGCTGCTGCTGCCGTCGGGCAGATCGCCTTAGCCGGCGCCTGGTCGGATGCGCTCGGCAAGAATGGCTTGAAATCGGGCCAGATCCTGCTGACGCTCGGCGACACCGAAGAGCGCCGCCGCTATCTCAACGCGCGGGCGACGATCTCGACACTGCTCAAGATGAAGGCGGTGCCGGTCATCAACGAGAACGATACGGTGGCCACCTCCGAAATCCGCTATGGCGATAACGACCGGCTGGCGGCGCGCGTCGCCACTATGATGGGCGCCGACCTTTTGGTGCTGCTCTCCGACGTTGACGGGCTCTACACGGCACCGCCGGCGCGTGACCCGCAAGCTCGATTCATTCAGGTCGTCGACCGCATCACTCCCGACATCGAAGCGATGGCGGGTGCCGCTGCTTCGGAATTGTCGCGCGGCGGCATGCGCACCAAGCTCGACGCCGGCAAGATCGCGACCGCCGCCGGCACCGCCATGATCATCACATCGGGCACGCGGCTGTCGCCGCTGCTGGCAATCGAGCGCGGCGAGCGTGCCACCTTCTTCCGGCCGAGCGCCAATCCGGTCAAGGGCTACAAGACCTGGATCGCCGGGCAGCTCGAACCTGCAGGACGGCTGACCGTCGATGCCGGCGCCATCGGCGCGCTGCTCTCCGGCAAGTCGCTGCTGCCGGCCGGCGTCAAACTGGTCAGCGGCAATTTTGCGCGTGGCGACACGGTGGCGATCCTGTCGCCCGAGGGCCGCGAGATCGCGCGCGGGCTGGTTGCCTATGATGCCGCCGATGCCGTAAGGATCGCTGGCCTGAAGACGGCCGAGATCGAAACCGTGCTCGGCTACGAGGCGCGTTCGGCGATGATCCACCGCGACGATCTTGTGGTGAGCCATGCCGGTGGCGAGCAAGTAGTCGGTGACCAGGTTACATAGCGGAGGATGAGCCATGCTGACGCTGCATGAAAAATCCCGGGATGATACCGTGGCGCTGATGGCCGATATCGGCCGCCGCGCGCGTGCCGCGGCCCGCCCGCTGGCCATAGCTGCGGCCGAGCGCAAGCACGCGGCGCTGTTCGGCATGGCTCAGGCGATCCTTCGGCATGAGCAGGACATCCTCGACGCCAATGCCATCGACATCAGAAATGGCAGGGAGGCTGGCCTATCGGCAGCGTCGATGGATCGGCTGAAGCTCGATCCCGCCCGCATCCGCGCCATGGCAGACGGTATCAGCGAGATCGCCGGGTTACGCGATCCGGTCGGCGATGTCATTGCCGCATGGGACCGGCCGAACGGGTTGCATATCGAACGGGTGCGCACGCCGCTCGGCGTCGTCGGCGTCATCTATGAGAGCCGGCCTAACGTGACCGCCGATGCCGGCGCGCTCTGCCTCAAGGCGGGCAATCCGGTGATCCTGCGCGGCGGCTCGGATTCGGCGAATTCTTCCGCCGCTATCCATGCCTGCCTGGTCGAGGGGCTGAAGGCAGCCGGGCTGCCGGAGGATGCCATACAATTGGTGCCGACCACCGATCGCGCCGCCGTCGGCGAAATGCTGAAAGGACTTTCCGGCAATCTCGAGGTCATCATTCCGCGCGGCGGCCGCAGCCTGGTCGAGCGTGTGCAGAACGAGGCACGGGTGCCGGTCTTCGCGCATCTCGAGGGCATCTGCCATCTCTATATCGACCGATCGGCTGATCTCGACATGGCGGTCAAGATCGCGGTCAATGCCAAGATGCGGCGCACCGGGGTGTGCGGTGCTGCCGAGACGCTGCTGGTCGACCGTGCCGCCGCCGGCACGCACCTGGTGCCGATCCTCGAGGCCTTGCGGGCGGCAGGCTGCGAGATCCATGCCGATGCCGAGGCGCTGAGGCTATATGCCGATGCCCAGCCCGCGACCGATGCAGACTGGGTGACCGAGTATCTCGATGCCATCATTGCGGTGAAGCTGGTCGACGGCATTGGCGGCGCCATCGAGCATATCGAGACGTTTTCCTCGCATCACACCGAGGCGATCATCGCCGAGGACGCCACAGCGGTCGACCGGTTCTTCAACGAGGTCGATTCGGCGATCCTTCTGCACAACGCCTCGACCCAGTTTGCCGATGGCGGCGAGTTCGGCATGGGCGCCGAGATCGGCATCGCCACCGGCAAGATGCATGCACGCGGGCCGGTCGGCGTCGAGCAACTGACCTCGTTCAAATACCGCGTACGCGGGTCGGGACAGGTGAGGCCTTGAGCGCCGGTCTTACCCTCCCCCTTGTGGGGAGGGTGGCGAGCATCGCGAGCCGGGTGGGGGTGCGACGCTGAACTCTGCAACACCCCCACCCCGCTCCGCTTCGCGGATCGACCCTCCCCACAAGGGGGAGGGTAAGGAATCCGTATCCTCCCACTATCTGCACATGCCGCATGCCGGGAAAGGCGTGGCGGTCGGGCTGTTCGGCGGTTCGTTCAACCCGCCGCATGCCGGCCATGCGCTGGTCGCCGAGATCGCACTCAGACGCCTTGCGCTCGATCAGCTGTGGTGGATGGTGACGCCCGGCAATCCGCTCAAGAATGCCGGAGACCTGGCGCCGCTGGCCGAGCGGCTGCAGCTATCCGAAAAGATCGCGAAGAACCCGAAGATCAAGGTCACCGCATTCGAGGCGGCCCACCGCGTCCGCTTCACCGCCGACACGCTGGCGCTGGTCAAGGCGCGTAACCCGGGCGTCGATTTTGTCTGGATCATGGGCGCCGACTCGCTTCGCGACTTCCACCGCTGGCAGCGCTGGCGCCGCATCGTCATGACGTTCCCGATCGCGGTGGTCGACCGGCCAGGTGCGACGCTGTCGTTCCTGTCGTCGGTGGTCGCCAAGACCTTCGACTATGCTCGCGTCGACGAGGGCGACGCACCGCGGCTCGCCCGCATGACGGCGCCGGCCTGGACCTTCATCCACGGCCCGCGTTCGTCGCTGTCGTCGAGCGCGATCCGCAAGGTGGCAAAGGGATAGGAGCCTCCTTTTCCCCTGTACAAGGGGAGAAGGCAAGTCCGGTGATGTCGCTTTTGCCGCTGCCTTGACCTGCTTGATGGGCGATCCTCGGTCATGACGATTCTCGAGCGCGACCAGGACAAGAACGGTCTACGGCAGCCGGCGCCGTCGATCGCCATTGCCAGCATCCTCTTGTCGATGGCGCTGATCGCCGTCGGCAATGGGCTGATGTTCGCCTATATCCCAGTCCGGCTCGGCGCCGAGGGCTTCGATCCGACATGGGCGGGGCTGATCGTCACCGGCCTTTCGGCTGGCGGCCTTGCCGGCTGCATCCTGACCGGGCCGCTGGTGCGGCGTGTCGGCCATGCCCGCGTGTTCATGGTGCTGTCGGCACTGATCGTGCTGTCCAACGCCGCGGTCGGCGCCGGGCCGCACCCATTGCCATGGATCGCTGCACGAGCGCTCTACGGCTTTGCCATATGCGGCCTGTTCATTGTCGCGCAGAGCTGGCTGAACGATGTCGTCGCCAACGCCATCCGCGGCCGGGTCATGGCTATCTTCTACGTTGCCTATGTCGCCGGACTCGGCGTCGGCTACTCGACGCTGGCGTTGATCGATATCCGCGCGGCCGACGCGCCGCTGATCGGCATTGCCTTCACCGCGCTGTCGATCCTTCCCGTCGGGCTGACGCGGCTCGCGCAGCCACCGGCGCCGCAAGCGGCTTCCGTGGCGCTTAGCCGCGCCTGGCGGATCTCCCCGGTCGGCGTTGCCGGCATGCTTGCCGTCGGCGGCCTGTCGATGACGATCTCGGGCTTTGCGCCGATCCATGCCACAGCCAAGGGCTACAGCCAGGCCGACGTCGCCTTGCTGCTTTCGGCAATGCCAGTCGGCACGCTGATCCTGCAGATCCCGCTCGGCTGGATTTCCGACCGCACCGACCGGCGCTTTGTGCTGATCGCGGCGTCTGCGCTTGCCGCCGCGGCGGGCCTGTTTGCCCTCGGTTTCGACGGCGGCGCGCTGGCGGCGCTGCTCGTCATCTATGTGGTCTGGGACGGCGCCTCGGAATCGATCTATTCGCTTGCCAGCGCCCATGCCGGCGACCGCGCCGGCAAGGACGACATGGTGGCGCTGTCGAGCTCGCTTTTGTTTGCCTGGTCGCTGTCCGGCTTCGTCGTACCCGGCATTGTGACCGGACTTTCCGCCGTCTACGGCACGCAGGCCTTCATCTATGTGGCAATCGTCATTGCCACCGCCTACTGCCTGTTCGTTCTCTGGCGCGTCGTCATGGTCCGGCCGGTGCCCGCCACCGAGACCGGCAGTTTCGCGCCAATGACGGCGCAGGCGCCGCTGCCTGTCGATCTCGCCTTCGCGCCCGAAGATCAGCGCCGGCGCGAAGGACTTTGAACACCCTCCAGCTGGTTTCAAATGCTCTATTGCCGCGTGGCCGAGGCATCCGGCTGAGGCGCTTTCGGTGCCGGCGCCGGGACCGAAAGGCCCTCGGCATCGAACGCCTGCTTGACGCTCTTGGTGAGGTCGATCTGGGCGGCGAAGAAATCGGCAGCCGCCGTCCAGTAGCGCAAGGTGATGGCGACGGTGCTGTCGCCGACAGTCGCGACAAAGGCGATCGGCGCCGGCTGCCGCCTGACGCGCCGGTCGGCGGCGGCGACACCGAGCATGGTCTTCTGCGCAAAATCGATGTCGTTCCAGGAGCCGATGCTGAGCGTGATGTCGCCGCGGCGCACACCGTTGCGGGTGAAGTTGCGGACCGGCTGGTTCCACAGGGTCGAGTTGGGTGCAAGCACGTAGACGCCTTCGACCGTCCTCAGCGTTGTGGCAAACAGCCCGATCTCCTCGACGGTGCCGGATATCGCGCCGACTTCGACATATTCGCCGATGCGGAACGGCCGCAGCGCCAGGAGCATGATGCCGGCGGCAATGTTCTGCAGCGTGCCTTGCAGCGCCAGGCCGATGGCCAGGCCGGCGGCACCGATAGCGGCAATGATCGAAGCCGTCTGCACGCCGAACTGGCCGAGAACCATGATCACGACCAGTCCCAGGATGGCGTAGCGGACGACCTGCGAGAAGAAATGGCGGAGCGTTTCGTCGAAGCCGCTGATATGGCCGAGGCCGGCATAGATCGAACGCTCGGCGAGGCCGGCGACGATGTAGCCGATGACCAGCAGGATGACGGCGCCGACCGCCGAAAGCGAGTAGGAGACGATCAGCGTGCTGAGTTGCGCCAGGCCGGATTGCACGGTGAGGAGGGCGTTGTGGGGATCGATCGGCATGTCGGGATTCCGGTTCGTGGATGAGCCGATAACCGCTGCGGGGCGAGGCGGTTCCGATTTTCTGGCCCGAAAAGCCGGATATTCGGCCGCTGCCGGGTGCCTGCTTGCGAGCGGTGTCTTGAAACTGCAACCTAACTCTGCCTATCTAAGCAGTGTCACCTGATTTCAGAGGTGATTTGGTTGTTCTTGCTGCGAAAGGAAATACACTGAGAACAGCACTGCGGAAGAAGGCCGACATCGTGCCTTCGCCGGCCGGGATCAGCGTAAACGACGCCGTGTCCCGCGCCATCAAGACAGTCCTTGCCAGTCTGGAAGACTCCAAGGCCGAAAACATCGTCTCAATCGACATTCAGGGGAAATCGAGCCTCGGCGACTACATGGTCGTCGCGTCTGGCCGATCGCACCGTCATGTCTCGGCTGTTGCCGATCATCTCCTTAAGGCGCTCAAGGATGCCGGGCTCGGCACTGCGCGCGTCGAGGGGCTGGCTGGCGCCGACTGGGTCCTGATCGATTCGGGCGACATCATCGTCCATGTCTTCCGTCCCGAGGTCCGCGACTTCTACAATCTCGAAAAGATGTGGCAGGCGCCCGATCTCGAGGAGGAGACCCTCCACTGAGCCGTATTCGTCTTGATGCATGTCGTTGTCCGACATGCATCAGCGGCTCTTCGAGGCAGGGATGAAGATTACGGTTCATGCCGTGGGCCGAATGAAAGCCGGCCCCGAGAAGCAGTTGGCCGACCGCTATTTCGAGCGTTTTGCCAGGAGCGGTCCTGCCGTAGGCCTCGAATTCGCCGGGATCGTCGAGATTGCCGAAGGTCGCGCGCAGACGGCCAATGAGCGCCGGCGCGAGGAAGGCCAGAAGCTGCAGACGCACTTGCAACCGGGCACGGCGCTGATGCTGCTGGATGAGCGCGGCAAGAACCTTTCCTCCGAGGATTTCGCCGGCCGCATAGGTTCGCTGCGCGATGGCGGGCGCAAGGCGCTGGTGATCGCCATTGGCGGCGCCGACGGCCATGACCAGTCACTGCGCGACCTGGCTGATCTGACGGTGTCGCTCGGCGCGCTGACCTGGCCGCATCAGCTGGTCCGCGTGATGCTGGGCGAGCAGCTTTACCGGGCGGCCACGATCCTTTCCGGTCACCCCTACCATCGTTCATGAAGTCGGCTCCGTCGGCGAATTGATGCCAGCCGCCCGGATTTTTGCCCCAATGCTCATCGACAGTTTGGCCTCATGGGGTTTGTCGATGACGGCCGGGGCTCGAACATGGTTGATGGTTCGTTAACGAAGCCGCGCATAGAGTTGGGCTTCAATGTCTGAAGACTGGAAATCACGAACGGGCTCCTGGCGCGTGCGCTACGGCATCGCCGTGGCGACGATCGCGCTTTCGCTCGGCGTCGCGCGGGCCGAGAACACGCTCGACCTGGCGCCCGACCCGGACCAGAGCCGCGCCGAATACGAAAAAGTATCGAAAGAGATCACGCTGTCGTCCGAGCGGCTGGCCAAGCTCGCCGCCGACATAGCGGCTGTCAAGAAGGACCACGCCTCGATCACCGCGGCGCTGATCCAGTCGGCGATGACCGAGCAGAAGCTCGGCCAGGACATCGAGGACATTGGCGGCAAGCTGGAAGGGCTGAAGGCGCAGGGGCAGAAGATCCGCGCCTCACTGGCCGCCAGACGCGACGTTCTGGCCGAAGTGCTCGGCGCGCTGCAGCGCATGGGGCTCAATCCGCCGCCGGCGATCCTGGTCAAGCCGGAGGACGCATTGTCGTCGGTGCGCAGCGCCATCCTGCTCGGTGCCGTGGTGCCGGAACTGCGCCAGCAGACCGACATGTTGCTGGCCGACCTCAAGGAGCAGTCGCGGGTGACGGCCTCGATCGAGGCCGAGCGGGCGCGGCTGACGGCAGCTGTCGGCGAGCAGGCGGCGGAAAAAAAGCGGCTCGGCATGCTGCTCGAAGCCAAGCAGAAGCTCGCCGCCGATACGCAAACCGCGCTGACCGCCGAAAAGCAGCGGTCCGCGACGCTGGCGGCCAAGGCCGGCAGCCTGAAAGAACTGATCGCCTCGCTCGAGGCCGACAGAGCCCGCAAGGCGGCGGATGCGGCCAAGGCAGCCGAGCAAAAGACGGCCGACGCCGACAAGGGCCCGGTATCGGCTGCGGCGCCGACGGAATTGGCCTCGCTGCCGGTGCCGGAGAGCAACAGGCTCACCGCTGCCGCGCCGTTTTCCGCGCTTCAAGGGCAAATCGCGCTGCCGGTCACCGGCAGGATCAAGCGGCGCTTCGGGGCCGACGACGGTAACGGCGCGGTGATGCTCGGTGACATGGTTGCGACACAATCGGGAGCCATCGTCACAGCGCCGGCGGATGGAAATGTGCTTTATGCGGGGCCTTTCCGCTCTTACGGTCAACTCTTGATCCTGAATGCGGGTGACGGCTATCATGTCGTCCTGGCGGGGATGAGCAGAATCAGCGTCGCGTCTGGCCAGTCGGTGCTCGCAGGTGAGCCGGTCGGCGCGATGGGAGAGGCCCGGGTGGCGAGCACCTCGGCATCGAAGAATGGAAATGCCACGCCGGAGCTCTATGTCGAGTTCCGCAAGGATGGAAAACCCGTCGATCCGGCCCCATGGTGGGCGGACCGTTTTTCTGGAAGGACGTGAATGATGCGGAAACTGTCGCTTCTGTTTGCCGGTGCGCTGATGGGTGCATCGGCGATGAGCCTGGTCTATGGCGCGCCCGGCTCGACAGCGAAGGCTGCGGGCTCCGAGACCTATAAGCAACTGGCGATCTTCGGCGATATCTTCGAACGGGTACGGGCGAATTATGTGACGCCGCCCGACGACAAGTCGCTGGTTGAAAATGCCATCAACGGCATGCTGTCGTCGCTCGACCCACACTCCTCCTACATGAATGCCGAAGAAGCGCAGGACATGCGCGTGCAGACCAAGGGCGAATTCGGCGGCCTCGGCATCGAGGTCACCATGGAGAACGACCTGGTCAAGGTGATCACGCCGATCGACGATACGCCGGCCGCCAAGGCAGGCGTGCTCGCCGGCGACTATATCGCCAAGATCGACGGCGAGGAGGTCCGCGGCCTGACGCTCAACGACGCTGTCGAGAAGATGCGCGGGCTGGTCAATACGCCGATCAAGCTCACCATCCTGCGCCAGGGCGCCGACAAGCCGATCGAACTGACCGTCGTGCGCGATATCATCAAGGTCAAGGCCGTCAAGTTCCGGGTCGAAAACGACATCGGCTACATGAAGATCACCTCCTTTACCGAAAAAACCTATGACGACCTCGAGAATGCCATCGACACCATCAAGAAGCAGGTGCCGAACGACAAGCTCAAGGGCTACGTGCTCGACCTGCGCCTCAATCCGGGCGGTTTGCTCGACCAGGCGGTGAGCGTGTCGGATGCCTTCCTCGACCGTGGCGAGATCGTCTCGACGCGCGGCCGCGACCCGAAGGACGTCACCCGCTTCGACGCGCGGGCCGGCGACGACATCGGCGGCAAGCCGCTGATCGTGCTCGTCAATGGCGGCTCGGCCAGTGCCTCGGAAATCGTCGCCGGCGCGCTGCAGGATCTGCGCCGCGCCACGGTGGTCGGCACGCAGTCCTTCGGCAAGGGTTCAGTGCAGACCATCATTCCGCTTGGCGAGAACGGGGCGCTGCGGCTGACGACGGCGCTCTATTACACGCCGTCCGGCAAGTCGATCCAGGGCAAGGGCATCACGCCCGACATCAAGGTCGACCAGCCGCTGCCGGCCGAACTGCAGGGCAGGGACCTGACGCGCGGCGAATCGGACCTCAAGGGCCATATCAAGGGCGCCGACGAAAGCACGACCGGTTCGGGTTCGGCAGCCTATGTGCCGCCGGAACCGAAGGACGATTTGCAGCTCATCTATGCCGAGCAGCTGCTGCGCGGCCAGAAGACGGATCCGGCGTTCCCGCCGAATCCGCAAAAGGCCGTGTTGAACCAGTAAGGGCGGGCAAGCCGGGCCAAACAGGTCTGGCTGCCTGAGCGAAGCGATGCGATGCTGCCGGGGCCGCGAGGCTCCGGCAGTTTGATTCGGGGGCCGCGGCCGGCATGCTGCGCGTCCAGTGAAGCAAGGGGACGCGCCGACATTTTGGATTTTGCGCCTCCGGAGAAGGTTTACTTCGGGGATGCGCGCCGGGGGGTGCGGGCTTGGCTGATATCGGCAAGGACATAGAACGACCTCTCGGACAGGCGATCCGGCTGCCGCGCTCAGGCAGCGGGATCAGCGCCGGTGCGGTCGCGGCCGCGCTTGTCGTGCTGTCCGTGGTCGGCGTCTCCAGCGCGATCGCCTTGCGAGACAAGCCGTTCCGGAAGCTGCAAGAAGTAGCCGTTTTGACGCCGAAGACGCCGGCGGCGGATACCGCCGCCGCGCCCGCCAAGGCGACGCCCGAAATGGCTGCGCCAGGCAACGCAAGCGGGGCCAACATAAGCGGGCCGAAGACGGGCGGTCCGCAGATCATCCATGTCCAGACCGAGGGGGGCGACGGTCCACCCGAGGCGGCCATAGTCATTCGCGACCCTTCGACGATCGGCCAGAACCTCAGGATCGCGCACATTCCCGACAAGGCGCTGGTCGAGGCCAGCGAAACCGGTCCGTTGCCGATCCGCGCCGCCGACGGCAGGCGCCCGTTCGATGTCTATGCGCGGCCGTGGTCCGGGGCTCGCGGTGCACGCGTCGCGCTCGTCATCGGCGGGCTTGCCGTGTCGCAGACCGGCACGCAGGCAGCCATAGCCAAGCTGCCGGCGGAAGTGACGCTGGCCTTCGCGCCGCAAGGCAACAGCATCGGCCGCTGGATGCAGGTGGCGCGGCAGAGCGGCCATGAGGTCATCATGCAGGTACCGCTTGAGCCGTTCGACTATCCGAACGTCAATCCCGGCCGTAACACGCTGACCGTGGCTGCAACGCCGGACGAGAATTTGAAGAATTTACGCTGGGCGCTGTCGCGAACGACCAACTACACCGGCGTCATGAACTATATGGGCGCCCGCTTTTCGGCCGACGCGACGGCGATGGGGCCGTTGATGGCCGAGCTTGGCAAGCGTGGTCTGGCCTATGTCGACGACGGTTCGTCGGCGCGCAGCCTGGCACCCGAACTGGCGCTGAAGGACGGCGTGCCGTTCGTCGGCGGCGATACGGCGATCGATGCGGTGCAGGACCGCGGCGCCATATTGAAGAAACTGGATGGGCTGGAAGCGACGGCACGGGCGAAAGGGTTTGCCGTCGGCATCGGCTCGGCTTTCGACCTGACGGTGGATACCGTGTCTTCCTGGGTGACCGAGGCCAAGAAGCGTGGCATCGAGATCGTGCCGGTTTCGGCGGTGGCCATAGATCCGGAAAAAGGCTGAGATGGCAAAGAACAAGCTCGTTGAGCCCGAGACGCTGCCCTACCGGCCCTGCGTAGGGGTGATGGTCCTCAATGAAGCCGGCCTGGTTTGGGTCGGCCGTCGCATTGCCGAGCCGGACAGCGAATTCGCTGGAACGACGCAGCTCTGGCAGATGCCGCAGGGCGGCATCGATGATGGCGAGGAGCCGCTGCCCGCGGCGGCGCGTGAACTTTACGAAGAGACCGGCATGCGCTCGGTGTCGCTGCTGGCCGAGGCGCCGCACTGGATCAAATACGACCTGCCGGCGCATCTGGTCGGCGTCGCCTTCAAGGGACGATATCGCGGCCAGACGCAGAAATGGTTTGCCTTCCGTTTCCACGGCGACGAAAGCGAGATCGCGATCTTTCCGCCGCCGGGTGGCCACAAGGCCGAGTTCGACCGGTGGGCGTGGCGGCCGATGCTGGAATTGCCGGGCCTGATCGTGCCGTTCAAGCGCAAGGTCTACGAAGACGTGGTGGCGGCGTTCCGGCACCTGGTGGCGTAGCCGCCGGCCTTCCGTTAAAACAGGTCGGCATGAACAACATCTCCAGCAAATCTCTTCCGCCGACCGTCACCCTGGGCGAACCGATCAGCGAAGCCGCGGCAGGGGCGATCCTGACCATCGATCTCGGCGCCGTCCGTGAGAACTACCGGCGGCTGAAGGCGCGGCTGGGCGGCGTCGGCTGTGCTGGAGTGGTCAAGGCCGACGGTTACGGGATTGGCGCGGCGCCGGTGGCGGCGGCGCTGATGGGTGAGGGCTGTAATACTTTCTTTGTTGCGCATTTGGCCGGCGGCATCTTGCTGCGTAAGGCGCTCGGCTCAGACCCGGCCATTTATGTGCTGAACGGCATTCCGCCGGGTGCGGAAAGGGAAGCGGTTGCGGCAGGGCTTTGCACCGTACTCAACAGCGTCAGCCAACTCGCGGCATGGCGCGAGATGGCCGGGCGGGTGGGCCGTAAGTTGCCGGCCGCCCTCCAGGTCGACAGCGGCATGTCGCGGCTCGGCATGACGCCATCCGAGGTGCAGGCAGTCGCGCAGGATCCGCAGGCTTTCGACGGTGTCCAACTGACGTTCGTGATGAGCCATCTCGCCTGCGCCGATGAACCCGAGCAGCCGGCCAACGAGCGGCAGCGGCTGGAATTCGAACGGCTGCGCCGGATGCTGCCGGAAGCGCCGGCTTCCTTTGCCAATTCATCAGGCATTTTTCTCGGGCAGCGCTATCACTACGACCTCGTTCGTCCGGGTGCCGCTCTCTATGGCGTCAATCCGACGCCGGCGAAGGACAATCCGATGCTGCCGGTGGTGCGATTGCAAGCCAAGGTCATCCAGACGCGGATATTGGAGGCCGGCGCCGGTGTCGGCTACGGTCACACTTTCCACACCAAGGCTCCGCTTGCCGCGGCGACGATTTCGCTCGGCTATGGCGATGGCTGGCATCGACTGGCCGCTTCCTCCGCCTGGCTCGAAAATGTGCGGCTGCCCTTCGTCGGCCGGGTTTCGATGGATTCGATCATCCTCGACATTTCCGCATTGCCGCCCGGCAGGCTGAAGGCCGGCGACCTCGTCGAACTCATCGGACCGTCGTCGCAGACGGTGGACCAGGTAGCCGGCCAAGCCGGCACCATCGGCTATGAGGTCTTGACCAGCCTCGGCCACCGTTTCCACCGGCGATATGTGAATGGCTAGGACGCAAGGTTGTTGTCCTCACGCATGTCTTTTCCCTAAGCATCGGCACTTGGCTGACGCCACAGAATCCGGCAGACATGAGGCGGCGATGATCCCGGTCTCGAATCCCGACGAGATGCCGCCGCGGAGAACCAAACGATGAAGATCTTCGTGCTGGGCGGCGGCGTGATCGGGGTCACCACCGCCTATTTTCTTGCCGAGGCCGGTCATCAGGTGACGGTGATCGATCGCCAGAAAGGCCCGGCGCTGGAAACCAGCTTTGCCAATGCCGGCGAGATCTCGCCCGGCTATGCCTCGCCCTGGGCCGGGCCCGGCGTTCCGTTGAAGGCCATCAAATGGCTTTTGATGAAGCACGGTCCACTGGTGGTGCGACCGGCCCTCGATCCGCATATGTGGATATGGCTGGTCAAGATGCTGCGCAATTGCACGGCTGAACGCTACGCGCTGAACAAGGCGCGCATGGTGCCGCTGGCCGAGTACAGCCGCGACACGCTGAAGGCGCTGCGCGAGGCGACCGGCATCGCCTATGAAGAGCGCGCCAAGGGCACGCTGCAGCTCTTCCGAACGCAAAAGCAGCTCGACGGCGTCGGCGGCGATGTCAAGGTGCTGAAGGCCTATGGCGTCCCCTACGAGGTCCTCGACCCCGACGGCTGCATTGCGGCCGAGCCTGGGCTGGCCGGCGTGCGCGAAAAATTCGTCGGTGGCCTGCGGTTGCCCGGCGACGAAACCGGCGACTGCAAGATGTTCACCGACAGGCTTGCCGAGCTTTGCGCGGCACGCGGCGTCACCTTCGAATACGACACGGAGATACGGCGCGTCGTCAAGAAGCGCGATCGCATCACCAACGTCAGCACCAGCAAGGGCTGGATGGTCGCCGATGCCTATGTGATGGCGATGGGCAGCTATTCGGCACGGTTCATGCGCATGCTGAAGCGGCCCATCCCGGTCTACCCGGTCAAGGGCTATTCGATCACCCTGCCGATCAAGGACGCCGCCGCCGCACCGGTCTCGACCGTGATGGACGAGAGCTACAAAGTAGCGATCACCCGGCTCGGCGACCGTATCCGGGTCGGCGGCACGGCGGAGATTTCCGGCTTCGACCTGCGGCTGCACGAATCGCGGCGGCGCACGCTCGAACATTCGGTCGGCGACCTGTTTCCGGGCAGCGGCGACATGCGATCGGCGACCTTCTGGTGCGGACTGCGGCCGATGACACCGGACGGGCCGCCGCTGATCGGCCGCACCGATTTCTCCAATCTCTATCTCAACACCGGCCATGGCACACTCGGCTGGACCATGGCCTGCGGCTCGGCCAAAGTTCTGGCCGACATCATCTCCAGCCGGGTGCCCGAGATCGACGTCGGCGATCTCGGGCCCGGACGATACGCCAAGTAAGACGCCCACCAGCTAAGACAGCCAGCGGCCGGCAGGCTCACGCGAACAAACCCCTGTCCCGTTCGACGGCCTTGGTAATGAAGCTCGCGACGACCTGAACGCGGCGCAGCGGCCTGACCGATTCATGATAGACCAGCCAGTAGGCGCGGCGTATGGGTGCGACGATATCGAGAGGCACCAGCTCCGGCATCGAGCGGGCAACGAAGGTGTGCAGGATGCCGATGCCGGCGCCGGAACGCACTGCTTCGGCCTGGCCGAGCGCGGAGGAAATAGCGAAGCTGGTGCGCCAGTCAGCGCTGAATTCGGCCGCGTAGTCGAGCGAGCGACTGACGATCAGGTCCGGCACGTAGCCGATCAGCGTATGCTGGCCTAGCTCGGCGGCGGTTCCGGGCAGGCCATGGGTGTCGACGTAGGCCCGCGACGCGAACAGGCCGAGCGTGTAGTCGACCAGCTTTCCCGCCACCAGGCGGCCTTCCGTCGGCCGTTCGACGGTGATGGCAATGTCGGCCTCGCGCCGGGACAAAGAGAAGGAGCGTGGCACCGGCACCAGCTGGATGGTGAGCTCACGGTGCAGAGCGGTCAACGCGCCGAGGCGCCTGGCCAAGAAGGCGACGCCAAAGCCGTCCGGCGCGCCGATGCGAACGGTGCCCGAGACGTCGTCGCCTTCGCCTGAAACGGTCGAGCGCGCGGCGATCATGTCGCCCTCCATGCGTTCGGCAATCTCGAGGAAACGCTCGCCCGCCGGCGTCAGCTCGCTGCCGGTGGTAAGCCGGCGAAACAGTTTTGTCCTGAGCGCATCCTCGAGGGCGGCAATGCGGCGCGAGACGGTCGCGTGATTAAGCTCCAGCCGCCTGGCGGCGCCGAGGATCTGGCCGGCCCGCGCTACGGCAAGGAAGATACGGGCATCATCCCAGTTCATGAGGGTGGTCCTGGCGATAACGATCAAAACCGCGTTCCTTCGTGCCCCCCTCTGTCCTGCCGGACATCTCCCCCTCAAGGGGGGAGATTGGCAGTTTCGCCGCAGGCGTCTTTCTTGCCGCGGTGAAGATTTCCGAAGGCGGGCGTGACAGCCAATCTCCCCCCTTGAGGGGGAGATGTCCGGCAGCACAGAGGGGGGCGGTGAAGGAACTCAATCTCAATCCTTGCTGCTGGGGACCTGCATTCTTCCTATTTGCGAGAATTGATGCTCTGCCGTCAACCGCTATCTATTCTCCGCACAACGGTTGCGTTTTCGCTCGCGTTGCCATCGCTCCCGCAAAGGCGGACAATGCCTCATCACGAACCAGGGAGAGAGACCATGATCGAATACGGTCATTTCATCGGCGGCAAGCGCGTCGCCGGAACCAGCGGCCGCAAGCAGGACGTCATGCAGCCGATGGACGGCACGGTGCGCGGCACGGTGGCGCTGGCTTCGCAGGCGGAATTGCGCGCGGCGGTCGAAAACGCCAAGGCCGCACAGCCCGGCTGGGCGGCGACCAATCCGCAGCGACGCGTACGCGTCCTGATGCGGTTCCTCGAGCTGGTCGCCAAGGAGTATGACGCGCTGGCCGAGATATTGGCGCGCGAACACGGCAAGACCATTGCCGACGCCAAGGGCGACATCCAGCGCGGCCTCGAAGTGGTCGAGGTCTGCATCGGTGCGCCGCATATGATGAAGGGCGAGTTCACCGATGGCGCCGGCCCCGGCATCGACGTCTATTCGATGCGCCAGCCGCTCGGCGTCGTCGCCGGCATCACGCCGTTCAATTTTCCGGCGATGATCCCGTTGTGGAAGATCGCGCCGGCCATCGCCTGCGGCAATGCCTACATCCTCAAGCCGTCGGAGCGCGATCCGGGCGTGCCGATGCGGATTGCCGAACTGTTCATCGAGGCCGGTCTGCCGGCGGGCATCCTCAATGTCGTCAACGGCGACAAGGAAGTGGTCGACGCCATCCTCGACGATCCCGACATCAAGGCCATCGGTTTCGTCGGCTCGACACCGATCGCCCACTACATCTATTCGCGCGGCTGCGCGGCCGGCAAGCGCGTGCAGTGCTTCGGCGGCGCCAAGAACCACATGATCATCATGCCCGATGCCGACATGGACCAGACCGTCGACGCGCTGATCGGCGCCGGCTACGGCTCGGCCGGCGAGCGCTGCATGGCGATCTCGGTGGCCGTCCCGGTCGGCAACGACACCGCCAACCGGCTGATGGAAAGACTGGTGCCGCGCGTCGAGAGCCTGAAGGTCGGTCCGTCGACGGATTCTTCCGCCGATTTCGGCCCGCTGGTGACGGCGCAGGCGCTGGAGCGGGTCAAGTCCTATGTCGACACCGGCGTCAAGGAAGGCGCCAAGCTGGTCGTCGACGGCCGCGGCTTTTCCATGCAGGGCTACGAGAACGGCTACTATATGGGCGGCTGCCTGTTCGACAATGTGACCGCCGACATGCGCATCTACAAGGAAGAGATCTTCGGGCCGGTGCTCTCGGTCGTTCGCGCACCGACCTACGAGAACGCAATCAAGCTCGCCAACGAGCACGAGATGGGCAATGGCGTCGCCATCTTCACCCGCGACGGCGACGCGGCGCGCGACTTCGCCTCGCGGGTTCAGGTCGGCATGGTCGGCATCAACGTGCCGATCCCGGTGCCGATCGCCTACTACACCTTTGGCGGCTGGAAGGCGTCCTCCTTCGGCGACCTCAACCAGCACGGGCCGGACGCGTTCCGCTTCTACACCAAGACCAAGACGGTAACGTCGCGCTGGCCGTCCGGCGTGAAGGATGGTGCCGAGTTCGTCATCCCGACGATGAATTAGCCGGACGGTTTTCTGTCTGCGCGTCCTCGCCTTCGGCTTGGGGCGCGCGGGCCGGCGTGAAGGATGGCGCCGAGTTCGTCATCCCGACGATGAATTAGCCGGACGGTTTTCTGTCTGCGCGTCCTCGCCTTCGGCTTGGGCGCGCGGGCCGGCGTGAAGGATGGCGCCGAATTCGGCATTCCGACGATGAACTGATCCAAATCGCAGAAAGCAAGAAAAGGCCCGGGCACCAAGCTCGGGCCTTTTTGTCGCGGTCTTCATCGGCATGAACACTAATGTGATGGAACCAAGAAGGCAGCAATCTTCTTAGGTTGCAGTCCTGCCGCGAAGGAGACGCTGGCAGATCAACCAACGGCGCTGGTGACGGCTCCGGGGGATATGTCCGGCGCAAAGGAGGTGTCAGATGACACGTCTCATGGCGACTATAGCTTGCGCTGCGATGGCCCTTTCCGCCGTCCCGGCAATGGCTGCCGAGCAATGCGCGGCTCGCGCCGATATGGTCAAGGCGCTCGGCGAGAAGTTTCATGAAAACCCAAGCGCGGTCGGCGTCGTCAATCCGAATGTGGTGCTTGAAGTCTTCGTTTCCGACAAGGGCACCTGGACCATCCTCGCCAGCGACACAAAAGGTCAAAGCTGCGTGATTTCAGTCGGCGAAGGCTGGGAAAGCGCGATGACGATAGCGGCGCTGCCAGGCACCTGAACGATTTATCACGGGTCTGCGCGCCTCGGCATGGCCGCGCAGCCTGTGGCCCATTCTTTTCGGCGACAGCCGTAAAACGGATCTGCAGGCGCCCGCTTGGGCGCCTGCTTGCGCTTTTCCATTGCCGATACCATATATCGAGAACATAATGGGAACATCTGGAATCGTTCCCACCAATGGCAGACCGGAACACAGAAAGGAACGACGCGATGATGATGACGTCGGAACCGGCCTGAATCGCTCCGGCAAAATGAGGCCGTCAAACCCCTCCTTTGCCGGAACGTGATGGCAAAGGAGGTGCCCTATGGCACGCAAATCGCTGTTGAGATGGGTGAAAACCCTGGTTCTTGCTGGCGCATTGGCGGTGGGTACGAACACCGCAGGCGCGCAATATCAATACTGCGTTGAACATGGCGAGCTCGTCGCCCATTTGAGCGAGAAGTTCCAGGAAAGGCAGTTTGCTTTGGGGCTGATCGGTCATGAGGCGGTCATGGAAGTCTTTGTCGCCGAGACCGGAACCTGGACCATCGTCGTCACCGATATCGCCGGCAGAAGCTGCATCGTCGCGGCCGGCGACAATTGGGAAAACGTGATGCCCCTGCCCGGCCAGGGCGCATGACGAAATGGCAGGCTCAGCGCGTAGCAGCCGCCTCGGCATGGCCGCGCAAAAGCGCCATCAGCCGCTTGGCGTCCTTGGCCGCGGCCTCTTCGTCGCTGGCGAGGATCGAACGGATCAGCGCGACATGATGCTCGGCGGATTCGGCCAATCCGGTATCGGCCTTGTAGCGGAACCAGAAGCGACGGCTATGGGTTTGCAAGGGTGCCGCCAGGCGCGCGGCGAACGGGTTGTCGGCAGCCAGCGCCAGCGCCTCGTCGAGCGCCTTGTCGGCCTGGATGAAGTAAAACACATTTTCCGAAATCACCGCTTTCTGCATGGCCAACGCTGCGTCATGAAACAGGTCGGCGGCCTCGCGGGTGACGAAGCGGGCGGCCGAGCGGGCAAGCACCACCTCGACGCCACGGCGGGCGTCGAGGACACGCAGCCAGTCGCCAGGGTGAAGCGGGGCAATGGCAATGCCGGCACGCGGCCGGACCTCGAGCAGCCCCTCCCAGGCCAGCCGCTGGATCGCTTCGCGCACCGGGGTGCGGCCGAGGCCGAGCCTGTCGATCAGCGCCCCCTCGGTGATGAAGCTCGCCGGCGCCAGTTCGAGAGTTACGATCATGTGCTCGAGCCTGCGGTAGGCCTTCGCGGTCGCCGGCTCGGAGCCAGGTCTGTCATATACCAATGCGAACATCTCCTGATATATTGTTGATATATCACATCAGATTCAACGTTGACAGCCGGCTTCTTAAGAAATATACGGCTGATATATCAGATGGAGCGATCGACATGTGGGCCGGAGTCTTCCCCGCCGTTACGACCAAATTCACCGAGGACGACGGCCTCGACCATGCCGAGATGGAGCGCTGCTTTGCGCTGCAGATGGAGGCCGGCTGTGACGGCATCATCGTCTGCGGGTCGCTCGGCGAAGGCCCGATGCTGTCGCACGACGAGAAGATCGCGGTGCTGAAGACCGCGCAGAAGATCGCCGGCAACAAACCGGTGCTGTTGACGGTCAACGAGGCCGGTACACGCGAGGCGGCGGCGATCGCGCGCCGCGCCGCCAAGGAAGGCGCCAATGGTTTGATGGTGGTGCCGAGCCCGATCTACCATACCAATGCCGAGGAGACGGTCGCGGCACTCAGCGCCGTCGCCGCGGCCGGCGACCTGCCGGTGATGATCTACTCCAACCGGCTTGCCTACCGCGTCGACGTCACCGTCGACCAGATGGAGGAGTTGGCGAAGGACCAACGCTTCGTCGCCATAAAAGAGTCCTCCGACGACATCCGCCGCTCGACCGAGATCATCAACCGCCTCGGCGACCGCTACGACCTGTTCACCGGCGTAGACAATCTCGCCTTCGAGGCGCTGTCGGTCGGCGCCATCGGCTGGGTGGCGGGCCTGGTCACCGCGTTCCCGCGCGAGACCGTCGCCATCTACCAGCTGATGAGACAGGGCCGCCGCGAGGAGGCGTTGAAGATTTACCGCTGGTTCCGGCCGCTGCTCGACCTCGACGTCTCGACCTATCTGGTGCAGAACATCAAGCTCGCCGAAGTGTTGGCGATCAACACCAACGACCGCGTGCGCATGCCGCGCCAGCCATTGTCGGGCGAGCGGCGCAAGGCAGTCGAAAAGATCGTCAGGGATGCGCTGGTGGTGCGGCCAGAGCTGCCGACATTCTGATCCGGTCGCTTTGAAGGCATTTGCAGATGTGCAGCGCGGCGCATGGCAATGAATGATAATGCTACGCTCGATGTCGCCATCATTGGTGGCGGCATCATCGGCATCTGCGCCGCCGCCTTTCTGGCCGAGGCGGGGCGAAACGTCACGATCTTCGATCGGACGGGGATCTGTGAGGAAACCAGCTCCGGCAATGCCGCTGCCTTTGCCTTCTCCGATGTGCTGCCGCTCGCCCACAAGGGCATGATCAAGCAGTTGCCGAAATGGCTCGCCGACCCGCTCGGCCCGCTCAGCATCCCACCCGCGTATCTGCCGAAGCTGCTGCCCTGGCTGGTCCGCTTCTGGCGCGCCGGCCGAAGCGACCGCTTTGAAGCCGGCCTTGCCGCGCAGGCCGGGATGATGAAGCTCGCCGAGGCGGAATGGATGGGCTTGCTCGACCGTTCCGGCACACGGCCGATGCTGCATGAGGACGGCTCGCTCGAACTCTACGACAGCGAGGCCGAGTTCAAGGCCTCGCTGACCGGCTGGGCGGCAAGGCAGCGCTTCGGCATCGGCTTCAGCCATGTCGAGGGGAGCGCTCTCACAGCCCTGCAGCCCGGTCTGTCGCCGCGCTTCGTCAAGGGAACGTTCGTGCCGGGGTGGAAAACCGTTGCCGATCCCAAGCTGCTTGGAAAGGCCTTGTGGGCCTATGCCGAGAGGTTGGGCGCCGGGTTCGAAAGGGCCCGGATCGAGCGTGTCAAGGCGGGACAGGACGGCGCGATCTTGACAACGGCCGACGGCACGCGGCGACGGGCGAAGCACGTCGTCATCGCTGCCGGGGCCTGGTCGCATCTGCTGGCGAGACATCTCGGCGACGGAATCCCGCTGGAGACCGAGCGTGGCTACAACACGACGTTGCCGAAGACTGCCTTCGACGTAAAGCGGCAATTGATCTTCTCCGGGCATGGCTTCGTCATCACGCCGCTCGAGACGGGCCTGCGCGTCGGCGGCGCGGTCGAACTCGGCGGCCTTGAGAGGCCGCCCAATTATGCGCGCTCGAAAGCGCTGCTCGAAAAGGCGCAGAAATTCCTGCCGGGACTGGATCCGGCCAATGGACGCGAATGGATGGGGTTCCGGCCGTCGCTGCCGGATTCGCTGCCGGTGATCGGGCGGTCGCAACAAACGCCGTCGGTGGTGTATGGTTTCGGCCACGGTCACCTCGGCCTGACCCAGGCTGCGGCGACCGGGCGCTTGATCCGCGAGCTCGTTCTCGGGCAGAATCCATCGCTCGATCTCGGCCCGTTCAGCCCGCAACGGTTTTGAGTTCGAAGACATTCAGTTGGGAGCCGGCATGGCCAAGAATTCCTTCTTCTGCATAGACGGCCACACCTGCGGCAATCCGGTGCGGCTGGTCGCCGGCGGTGGGCCTTTGCTCAAGGGCTCAACGATGATGGAGCGGCGAGCGTATTTCCTGGCCGAATATGACTGGATCCGCACCGGGCTGATGTTCGAGCCGCGCGGCCATGACGTGATGTCCGGCTCGATCCTCTATCCGCCGACGCGTGAAGATTGCGACATCGCCATCCTGTTCATCGAAACCTCGGGCTGCTTGCCGATGTGCGGCCACGGCACCATCGGCACGGTAACTTTTGCCGTCGAGCATGGGCTGATCAAGCCGAAGACACCGGGCGTGCTCAGGCTGGATACGCCGGCGGGCCTGGTCGTAGCGGAGTACAGCCAAGTCGGCGACTATGTCGAGGAGGTGCGCATCACCAATGTGCCTTCCTTCCTCTATGCCGAGGCACTGACGGTCGAATGCCCCGGGCTCGGCGAGATCAGCGTCGATGTCGCCTATGGCGGCAATTTCTACGCCATCGTCGAACCGCAAAAGACCTATCGCGACATGGCCGACCATTCGGCCGGCGAACTGATCGCCTGGAGCCCGGTGGTGCGGCAGCGGCTCAACGAAAAATATACTTTCGTGCATCCGGAGAATCCCGGCATCAACACGCTGTCGCACATATTGTGGACCGGCGCGCCGACCAACCCGCAAGCCGATGCCCGCAACGCCGTCTTCTACGGCGACAAGGCAATCGACCGGTCGCCCTGCGGCACCGGCACCTCGGCGCGGATGGCGCAGCTTCACGCCAAGGGCAAGCTTGGGGTCGGCGACGACTTCGTCCATGAATCGATCATCGGTTCGTTGTTCAAGGGCAGGGTCGAGAAAGAGGTCACCGTCGCCGGCAAGCCGGCAATCATTCCGTCGATCGGCGGGTGGGCGCGGATGACCGGATTGAACACGATCTTCATCGACGACCGCGACCCGTTCGCGCACGGCTTCGTCGTCAAATAGAGAAAACGCTGACGCAGGGGAAAGAAAGAGAGCGCAAACGGATTGCCTTCGACGGCGCAACGATCCCGCTCATCAACTTATTTTGACGGCGATTTCTTCGAAATGGAGCGCATGCTGCGATTGAATCGTCAAAGACATTGCGTTAGGCCAATGGTAGGGTCCGCGATGGTCCAGGGGCCGGATAGGAAAAAACGGGCAATCCGATGGCGTGCGACGAAAACACCCATGGCGATTGAAAAATCACGTTGCAATCCGGGCTCGAAACTTTACGACTAGGGGCAATACGAAAAGGAATGCGTCTGCATGGGCGACATTCCAGGGGAGCCACGACAGCATGCAGTATTTTGTCCAGCAGCTTATCAATGGGCTGACGCTGGGATCGATCTATGGGTTGATTGCGATCGGCTACACGATGGTGTACGGCATCATCGGCATGATCAATTTCGCCCATGGCGACATCTTCATGGTCGGCGCTTTCACCGCCCTCATCGTTTTCCTTATCCTCGGTGCGTTGTTCTATTCGGTGCCGATCGTCGTTGCGCTGCTGATCATGATGATCGTGGCGATGCTTTTGACCGGCCTCTACAACTGGACTATCGAGAAAGTGGCTTACCGGCCGCTGCGCGGTTCGTTCCGGCTGGCGCCGCTGATCACCGCCATCGGCATGTCGATTGCCCTGTCCAATTTCGTCCAGGTCACGCAAGGGCCGCGCAACAAGCCCGTCCCGCCGATGGTCTCCAAGGTTTATTCGATCGCGGGCATCAGCGTGTCGCTGAAGCAGATCATCATCGTCCTGGTCACCATAGTCCTGCTGGCGCTGTTTTGGTATCTGGTCAACAAGACCTCGCTCGGCCGGGCGCAGCGCGCCTGCGAGCAGGACCGCAAGATGGCGGCACTGCTCGGCGTCGACGTCGACCGCACCATCTCGATCACCTTCATCATGGGCGCCGCGCTTGCCGCCGTCGCCGGCACGCTGTTCCTGATGTATTACGGCGTGGTGGTGTTTTCCGACGGTTTTACGCCCGGTGTGAAGGCGTTCACCGCCGCGGTGCTCGGCGGCATCGGCTCGCTGCCCGGCGCCGTGCTCGGCGGGCTGATGATCGGCTTCATCGAGAGCATGTGGTCGGCTTATTTCTCGATCGACTACAAGGATGTCGCGGCGTTCTCGATCCTGGCGATCGTGCTGATCTTCCTGCCTTCCGGCATTCTCGGCCGGCCAGAAGTCGAAAAGGTCTGAGATCATGGCGGTTACCGTGTCTCCGGAAAGCACCGTCGTCGCCACCCCGGTCCAGCGCGCTTTTCGCGAAGCGCTCTATGCCGGCGCCGTCGCGCTTGGCCTGTTCGTGCTGTTCATCGGCCTGAAGACCGACCAGAACATCTCCAACGAGTTGATCCTGGTGCAGCGCTGGGGCCTGCTCGCCGCCGTGGTGATCGCCACCATGATCGGCCGGTTCCTCTACGTCGCCTATGGCCAGCCTTTCATGGCCAACCAGAAGATCGCCGATGTCGCCACCGGCCTGCTGCCAGACAGTGTGGCGACGCGGTTCTTCCGGTTACCATATTTCTTCGCGGCGATCGGTATTGCGGTCGTTCTGATTCTTCTGGCCAGCTCCCTTGACGGGCTGGTGGGGCCGGATCTTGCAGGTTATGCACGTTTCGTGCGAGCGCTAGCGATCATCTATGCGCTGGCTTGGGTGATCTACTATTTCCGTGCCTTCATCCATGCCCATTTTTCGGCGCTCGGCATAACCGCGCTGGCGCTCTATCCGATCATCGTCGTGCTGGTGCTTGCTCTCTATACGGGTTCGATGGTGGGCGGCTTCCAGGGCTCGCTGAAATGGGTCGACAATTTCGGCATCCAGATCCTGATCTACGTGATGCTGGCCTGGGGACTGAACATCGTCATCGGCCTCGCCGGCCTGCTCGATCTCGGCTATGTCGCTTTCTACGCGGTCGGTGCTTACGCCTACGCGTTGCTCGGCACGCATTTCGGCCTGTCGTTCTGGATCCTGCTGCCCGCCGCCGGCCTGATGGCTGCGTTCTGGGGCGTCATGCTCGGCTTCCCGGTGCTGCGCCTGCGCGGCGACTATCTGGCCATCGTGACGCTCGCCTTCGGCGAGATCATCCGGCTGGTGATCATCAACTGGCGCGAAGTGACCAACGGTTCGGCCGGCATATCCGGCATCCCGAAGGTTTCATTCTTCGGCCTGATATCGTTCAATGTCTCGGACCCCAACTACATCGCCAAGGTGTTCGGCATTGCCCAATCGGGCGCCTATTACAAGATCTTCCTCTATTACCTGATCCTCGGGCTCTGCCTGCTGACCGCCTTCGTCACAATAAGGCTGAGGCGCATGCCGGTCGGCCGCGCCTGGGAAGCGCTGCGCGAGGACGAGATCGCGTGCCGCTCGCTCGGCATCAACACCACCACCACCAAGCTCACCGCCTTTGCCACGGGCGCCATGTTCGGCGGCTTCGCCGGCTCGTTCTTCGCCGCACGGCAAGGCTTCGTCAGCCCGGAATCCTTCGTCTTCCTGGAATCGGCGATTATCCTCGCCATCGTCGTGCTCGGCGGCATGGGCTCGCTGGTCGGTATCGCCGTCGCCGCGCTGGTGATGATCGGCGGCACCGAAGCGCTGCGTGAACTCGATTTTCTGAAGCGGATATTCGGCCCCGATTTCACCCCGGAACTCTATCGCATGCTGTTGTTCGGCATGGCGATGGTCATCGTCATGCTGTGGAAGCCGCGCGGCTTCGTCGGCAGCCGTGAACCGACAGCCTTCCTCAAGGTTCGCAGGGCCGTGTCGGGGTCCTTCACCAAGGAGGGGCACGGCTGATGAACGCGAGCCCCTCCGTGACCGACGCCATCCTCCAGGTCGAGCATCTGTCGATGAAGTTCGGCGGTCTCGTCGCCATCGGCGACCTGTCCTTCCAGGCCAAGCGCGGCGAGATCACCGCGCTGATCGGTCCGAACGGCGCCGGCAAGACCACTGTGTTCAATTGCATCACCGGTTTCTACAAACCGTCCGAAGGCATGATCACGCTCAACCGGCGCGACGGCTCCAGCTTCCTGCTCGAACGTCTGCCGAACCATGAGATCCCGGCGCGCGCCAAGGTGGCGCGCACGTTCCAGAACATCCGCTTGTTCTCGGGCATGACGCTGCTGGAGAACCTTCTCGTCGCCCAGCACAACAAGCTGATGAAGGCGTCCGGCTATACCATTCTCGGCCTGTTCGGCTTCAGCGGCTATAGGCAGGCCTCGGCGGAGTCGGTCGAACTGGCCAGGCACTGGCTGGAGAAGGCCGATCTTGTCGAACGCGCCGACGATCCGGCCGGCGATCTGCCCTATGGCGCACAGCGGCGCCTCGAAATTGCGCGCGCCATGTGTACCGGCCCCGAACTTCTGTGTCTCGACGAGCCGGCCGCCGGCCTCAATCCGAAGGAATCGGCGGCGCTCAATGCGCTGCTGATGGACATCAAGAAAAACACGTCGATCCTTTTGATCGAGCACGACATGTCCGTGGTGATGCAGATTTCCGACCACGTTGTGGTGCTCGAATATGGGCGCAAGATCTCCGACGGCAGTCCGCAATCGGTGCGGACCGATCCGCGCGTCATCGCCGCCTATCTCGGTGTTGACGACGAGGAGGTCGAGACAGTGCTGAGCGAAGTCGGCGACGAAGACGTCATCGAGCAATTGGATACGGGTCCGGATGCCGCCCACGGCCCAGGCACATCGTCTTCGTATCTCGCCGGACCGGTTACCGACACGGTCGGCCACAGCGAGGGCGAGCGCGTCACCGTGTCAAAGGGCGCTTCGAAGGCCGGCCAGATCGATGCAAGGTCGAGCGCTGCTGCAAAGTCCGGATCGCCGGCCAAAGCCAAATTGGCCGCGAAATCTTCCACGGCAAAGCCGGGCAAGGCTCCGGCGAAGTCGAAAACTCCCGGCACCTCCAATCGGCGTGGAGGGCGTAAATGATGGCCGGCACAACGCTGCTCGATATCAAGGGCGTCCAGACCTACTACGGCAATATCAGGGCGCTGAACGGCGTCGACGTCACCGTCAACCAGGGCGAGATCGTGGCGCTGATCGGCGCCAACGGCGCCGGCAAGTCGACGCTGATGATGACCATCTTCGGTGCTCCCCGCGCCCGCGCGGGTACCATCACATTCGCCGGTACCGACATCACCCAACTGCCGACGCATGAGATCGCGCGCATGCGCATCGCCCAGTCGCCGGAGGGTCGGCGCATCTTCCCGCGCATGACGGTGATGGAAAACCTGCAAATGGGCGCCAGCCTCGACAACCTCGAGCATTATGACGAGGACGTCGAGAAGGTGTTCACGCTGTTCCCACGCCTCAAGGAACGCACTGCCCAGCGTGGCGGCACGCTATCCGGCGGCGAGCAGCAGATGCTGTCGATCGGCCGCGCGCTGATGGCCCGGCCGAAGCTGCTCTTGCTGGATGAGCCGTCGCTTGGCCTGGCGCCGCTGATCGTCAAGCAGATCTTCGACGCCATTCGCGAGCTGAACCGCACGCAGGGGCTGACCGTGTTCCTGGTCGAGCAGAACGCCTTCGGGGCGCTAAAGCTCGCCACGCGCGGCTATGTCATGGTCAACGGCAATGTGACGATGAGCGGCACCGGCAAGCAACTGCTTGCCAATCCGGAAGTGCGCGCCGCCTATCTCGAAGGCGGTCACCACTGAGTTCAGGAGACATCAATCATGCAGGGCATTCTCTATGAGGAACCCTCGATCTGGCAATTCTTCTTCGTCACCTGCCTGCTTGGCGGGTGGGCAGTGTGGATGACGGGCAAGGCCAGTGCCCAGACATGGCGCGGCTTTGGGCATTTGTTCGCCTATATCCTAGGCCTGGGCATCGCCGTCAGGTTCATTCACCACGCGCTGTTCGGCGGCACGATGTTCTCGCTGCATTATTATGTCGTCGACACCATAGTGCTGATGATATTGGGTTTCGTCGGTTATCAATACACGCGCACCAATCAGATGGTAACGCAGTATAATTGGCTCTATGAAAGAGCATCGCTTTTGAGCTGGAAACCAAAAGGTGACGTTCATCATTAACGTCGTCTCGGGGATGAATCGGCGTGACAAGTGCCTGAAAATCGGCAAAGTACCTTTTCTGCGAGTAAGAGTGGGCATCGCATGAAAGAAACATCCACGCCCACTCGGTAAATGGGAGCGTTTTACATGAAAAAGTCACTCTTGTCCGCCGTCGCCGTGATCGCGCTTGTCGCGTTCAGCGGCAGCGCGTGGGCTGACATCCTGATCGGCGTTGCCGGTCCGATCACTGGCCCGAACGCAGCATTCGGCGCGCAGTTGCAGAAGGGCGCCGAACAGGCTGCCGCCGATATCAACGCGGCTGGCGGCATTAACGGCGAGCAGATCAAGATCGAGGTCGGCGACGACGTGTCGGATCCGAAGCAGGGCATCTCGGTCGCCAACAAGTTTGTCGCCGATGGCGTCAAATATGTCGTCGGCCACTTCAATTCGGGCGTCACCATTCCGGCGTCAGAGGTCTATGCCGAGAACGGCATTCTCGTCATCACGCCTTCCGCTACCAACCCGAAGCTGACCGAGCGGGGCCTGTGGAACACGTTCCGTACCTGCGGACGCGACGATCAGCAGGGCAAGGTTGCCGGCGACTACCTCGCCGCGCACTTTAAGGACGGCAAGATCGCCGTCGTCCACGACAAGACGCCTTACGGCCAGGGTCTCGCCGACGAAACCAAGAAGGCACTCAATGCTGATGGCGTGACCGAAGCCATGTATGAGGGCATCAATGTCGGCGACAAGGACTTCTCGGCGTTGATCGCCAAGATGAAGGATGCCGGCGTCAACGTCGTCTACTATGGCGGCCTGCACACCGAGGCCGGCCTGATTATGCGCCAGCTCGCCGATCAGGGTCTCAAGGCCCAGTTCATGTCCGGCGACGGCATCGTGTCGAACGAATTGGCCTCCATCGCCGGCGATGCCGTCGACGGCACGCTGATGACGTTCGCTCCCGATCCGCGCAAGAACCCGAACGCCAAGGAACTCGTGGAGAAGTTCCGCGCCGCCGGTTTCGAGCCTGAAGCCTATACGCTCTACTCCTACGCCGCGCTGCAGATCGTCGCCGCCGCCGCCGACAAGGTCGGCTCTTCCGACGACGCGCAGAAGGTTGCGGAAGAGATCAAGAAGAGTGGCCCGTGGAAGACCGCCATCGGCGACATCGGCTATGACGCAAAGGGCGACATCACCCGTCCCGACTACGTCATCTACACTTGGAAGAAGGGTGACGACGGCAAGTACACCTACTTCGAACAATAAGCCGGCAAACGCCTGCAGCCCAAAAAATGCCCGGCGCCTCGCGCCGGGCATTTTTCATTTGTCTTTTGCTTCATCGCATGGGCGCAAGATTTTAAATCGGTTTAGTGACGTATCCATTTTTGTTTGCACTGCAGCATTTTCGCGCTAATCATGTCCGGCAGTTCCCTTCCCCGCGTCCGGAGCCCTGTCCTTGGCAATCTCGAAGATCCTTGTCGCCAACCGCTCCGAAATAGCCATCCGCGTCTTCCGCGCGGCAAACGAGCTCGGCCTCAAAACCGTGGCGATCTGGGCAGAGGAGGACAAATACTCCCTGCATCGCTTCAAGGCCGACGAAAGCTACCAGGTCGGGCGCGGGCCGCATTTGGCCAGGGATATGGGGCCGATCGAAAGCTATCTGTCGATCGAGGAGGTTATCCGCGTCGCCAGGCTATCGGGCGCCGATGCCATACATCCAGGGTACGGCCTGCTGTCGGAAAGCCCGGAATTCGCCGAAGCCTGCGCCAAGGCCGGCATCATCTTCATCGGGCCAAAGCCGGATACGATGCGCAGGCTGGGCAACAAGGTCGCCGCCCGCAATCTCGCAATCGAAGTCGGTGTGCCGGTAATTCCCGCTACCGATCCCTTGCCGGATGACATGGCGGCGGTGAAAGAACTCGCCAAGACGATCGGCTACCCGGTGATGCTCAAGGCATCCTGGGGCGGCGGCGGCCGCGGCATGCGCGCCATCCGCTCCGAGGCCGATCTCGCGCGCGAGGTGATGGAAGGCAAGCGTGAGGCGAAGGCGGCTTTCGGCAAGGACGAGGTCTATCTCGAAAAGCTGATCGAGCGCGCGCGCCATGTCGAGGTGCAGGTGCTGGGCGACACGCATGGCAACGCCGTGCACCTGTTCGAGCGCGATTGTTCGATCCAGCGCCGCAACCAGAAAGTGGTCGAGCGGGCGCCGGCGCCTTACCTCGAAATGTCACAGCGCGAGGAGCTTTGCGGCTACGCGCTGAGGATCGCGCGCGAGACCAGCTATATCGGCGCCGGCACGGTCGAGTTCCTGCAGGATGCCGATACCGAAAAATTCTATTTCATCGAGGTCAATCCGCGCATCCAGGTCGAGCACACCGTCACCGAACAGGTGACCGGCATCGACATCGTCAAGGCGCAGATCCATATCCTCGACGGCTTTGCCATCGGCACGGCGGAATCGGGCGTGCCGGCGCAGAAGGACATCAGGCTCAACGGTCACGCGCTGCAGTGCCGCATCACCACGGAAGATCCCGAGCATAATTTCATCCCCGACTATGGCCGCATCACCGCCTATCGCGGTGCCACCGGCTTCGGCATCCGCCTTGATGGCGGCACCGCCTATTCGGGCGCGGTCATCACCCGTTTCTACGATCCGCTGCTGGAAAAGGTAACGGCTTGGGCGCCGACGCCGGCCGAGACCATCGCCCGCATGAACCGGGCGCTGCGCGAATTCCGCATCCGCGGCGTGGCGACCAACCTCACGTTCCTCGAGGCGATCATCAATCACCCGAGCTTCGCCGACAATTCCTACACCACCAAGTTCATCGACACGACGCCGGAACTGTTCGCCAGTGTGAAGCGGCAGGACCGCGCGACCAAGCTGCTCAACTACCTTGCCGACGTTTCGGTCAATGGTCATCCCGAGACGCGCGGCCGGCCGCAGCCAAAGGCCGATGCGGCGCCACCGGTGGTGCCATATCTCAACGGTAATGTGCCTCAAGGCAGCAAGCAGAAGCTCGACGTGCTCGGGCCGGAAAAATTCGCCGCGTGGATGCGCGAACAAAAAGAGGTGCTGGTCACCGACACGACAATGCGCGACGGGCATCAATCCCTGCTCGCGACGCGTATGCGCACCTATGACATCGCCGGAATCGCCGGCACCTATGCGCGCGCTCTGCCGCAGCTTCTGTCGCTCGAATGCTGGGGCGGCGCCACATTCGACGTCGCCATGCGCTTTCTCACCGAAGACCCATGGGAGCGGCTGTCGCTGGTGCGCGAGGCAGCACCCAACCTTGTGCTGCAGATGCTCCTGCGCGGTGCCAACGGCGTTGGCTATACCAACTATCCCGACAATGTCGTCCAGCATTTCGTCCGCCAGGCCGCTGCCGGCGGCATCGACCTGTTCCGGGTCTTCGACTGCCTGAACTGGGTCGAGAACATGCGCGTGGCCATGGATGCGGTCGGCGCCGAGGGCAGACTGATCGAAGCGGCGATCTGTTATACCGGCGACATACTCGATCCGGCGCGGGCCAAATACGATCTGAAATACTATGTCGGCCTGGCCAGGGAATTGCAGGCGGCAGGCGCCCATATCATTGCCGTCAAGGACATGGCTGGGCTTCTAAAGCCGAGCGCTGCCCGCGTGCTGTTCAAGGCACTGCGCGAGGCGACGGACCTGCCGATCCACTTCCACACCCACGACACATCCGGCCTGTCGGCGGCAACCGTGCTGGCGGCGGTGGAAAGCGGCGTCGACGCCATCGACGCGGCGATGGATTCGCTGTCGGGCAACACCTCGCAGCCGTGCCTCGGTTCGATCGTGGAGGCGCTGAAGGGCACCGAGCGCGATCCGGGCCTCGACCCGCAGTGGATCAGGAACATCTCGTTCTACTGGGAGGCGGTGCGCAACCAGTATTCAGCCTTCGAAAGCGACCTGAAGGGGCCGGCATCGGAGGTCTATCTGCACGAAATGCCGGGCGGTCAGTTCACCAACCTCAAGGAACAGGCGCGCTCGCTCGGGCTGGAGACACGCTGGCACGAAGTGGCGCAGACCTATCACGACGTCAATCTGATGTTCGGCGACATCGTCAAGGTGACGCCGTCGTCCAAGGTCGTCGGCGACATGGCGCTGATGATGGTGAGCCAGGACCTGACCGTCGCCGACGTCGAGAATCCGGCGAGGGACATCGCCTTCCCGGATTCGGTGGTGTCGATGTTGCGCGGCGATCTCGGCCAGTCGCCGGGCGGCTGGCCAAAGCCATTGCAGAAGAAGGTGCTGAAGGGCGAAAAGCCGATCACGATGCGGCCGGGTTCGCTGCTCAAACCGGCGGACCTCAAGGCCAGTCGCACGGAGGTCGAGGAAAAGCTCGAGCGCAAGCTCAGTGAGTTCGAGTTCGCGTCGTGGCTGATGTATCCGAAGGTGTTTTCCGATTTTGCCGCCGCGCAGGAGACCTACGGGCCGGTCAGCGTGCTGCCGACGCCGACCTATTTCTACGGCATGAAGCCGGAAGACGAGATTTTCGTCGACATCGAAAAAGGCAAGACGCTGGTGGTGCGCTGCCTTGCCATCGGCGATGTCGACGAAAAGGGCATGGTCACCGTGTTCTTCGAGCTCAACGGGCAGCCGCGCCGGGTGAAGGTGCCGGACCGGGCGCATGGCGCGTCCGCCGCCAAAGCACGGCGCAAGGCGGAGCCGGGCAATGAGGCGCATGTCGGCGCGCCGATGCCTGGCGTCGTCTCGGCGCTTGCGGTCGCTGCCGGCCAGGCGGTGAAGGCCGGCGACGTGCTGCTGTCGATCGAAGCGATGAAGATGGAAACGGCGTTGCATGCCGAACGCGACGGCACCATAGCCGAGGTGCTGGTCAAGGCCGGCGACCAGATCGATGCCAAGGATCTGCTGATCGCGTTCGGGTGAAATAGGCCGGCGTCAGAGAGACTTGTCGGCGCCTGGCAGCAGCCCTTCATGCCGCATCGATAGTACCTTGACCCGCCGCGCCCGGTCGGGCATCGAACCGCTGCAATTCGCCGCTCGGGTCACCCCGAGTCGCGGCGAGAAACGACGCGGAGAGAAGACTATGGCCGACGACATCACCGAGACCAGCCAGACTGTTGCCGCCGGCCAGCTGCGCGCCTTCATCGAACGCATCGAGCGGCTCGAGGAAGAGAAAAAGACGATTGCCGACGACATCAAGGAAGTGTTCGCAGAGGCCAAGGGCACCGGCTTCGACACCAAGGCGATGCGGTCGATCATCCGGCTGCGCAAGAAGGACCAGGCCGAGCGGCAGGAAGAGGAATCCATTCTCGATCTGTACAAGGCCGCGCTCGGCATGGTGTAAAGGCCGGCCTCGGCGCCGGAGACGATCGCGGGAGAAGCGGTTCTGATCATGGATTCCAGCCATGAGCGAATTCGATTTTGGCGCCCGCCGCGCCTCTGAATTCCGCCAACGCAGCTTCTGGACGCTGTTCGCGGAACGGCATCCGGATGAAAGGGCTCTGCTGGCGAGGCGCGGACCGTGGTTCTGGCAGCGTGGGCTGCCCGATTTCGCATTGGTCGTTTCCATGTACGTCGCGCCTGCGCAGAATCATGTCGGCGTCTTCTTCGGCCGCAACGAGAAGTTCGGTGCCACGCAAGCCTGGTCGCGGTTGAAGCCGGTCCAGCCGGCCATTGAAGACAGGCTGAAGCTCAGGCCAGAACAAAGTTGCGACGGCCTCGGCATCAATTCGATGTGGCGGGTGAATTGTTTTGCCGAGGACAATTGGCCGGCGATGACTGACTGGCTGGTGACGGAAGCCCCACGTTTCGAGCGCGCGATTGCCGAAGTTCTGGGTCAGGAATAAAGCAGGGTTTCCAGACGCAATCCTTGTGGAAGGGTTGCTCTGGTGAGCAGCGAGGGAGCCGGTCGATCGATGACGATCATGTCGCGCGTTGCCGCCTTCTTCCGCTCACGCTGGTTCGGCGGCGTGCCGCTCGATCGGCTGTTCTGGCGCGACCTGGTCGTTGTCGGCACAGCGATCAACGTCGCGTCGTCGGTGGCGGCACTCATTCTGCTCGGGCTGAAGCTGCCGCTTGCGCTCGTCCTGGCGGTGCATTTCGCGCCGGTGCCCCACAATATCTTCCTGACCTTTGCCGTTTGGCGAACTGCCGGAAAATCGAGTGGCGTCATGGCCTCGCTGATGACGCTTGGCGCCACGTTGTGGCTGATCCTGGTGGTTGTGGCCTGACGATCAGGCGGCCGGCTCGAATTTGAGCGCCACGCCGTTGATGCAATAGCGCAGACCGGTCGGCGGCGGACCGTCCTCGAAGACGTGGCCGAGATGGCTGCCGCAGCGAGCGCAATGGCATTCGGTGCGGACCATGCCGTAGCTGCGGTCGACGGTGGTCTCGACCGAGCCCGGCACCGGATCGTTGAAGCTTGGCCAACCGGTGCCGCTCTCGAATTTCAGCTTGGATTCAAACAAGGGCTGGTCGCAGCCGACACAGGAAAAGGTGCCGGCGCGCTTCTCGTGCAGCAGGGCGCAGCTTCCCGGCCGCTCGGTGCCGTGGTTGCGCATCACCGCATATTGCTCGGGCGTCAGCCGGGCGCGCCATTCGGCATCGGTGCGGGTAACGGGGTAGGTGTGGCTGTCCATTTTTTCCTCTTAGCTTATCTCGCTATTTGGGTTGCCTTCCCAACTTCGCCTGAAATAGGCATTTGTTACGGCGTTTGCCCGTATTTCCAACCCTGTTGCAAAGAATTCCTCAGGCGATGGCCGCGAGATAGCGCGCAACCGATGCTGAAAATGCCGCCTTTGCATCTCCGATGACGTTCTGGTTCCACCATGCGCCGTAGATATGGTCGAACGCGAAAGGCTCCAGCGCGGCCTTGATGCCGTGCACTTTCGTCGCGTTGAGCGGGATATAATTCGGATAGCTGTACATGAAGCTGACATGACGGCGGGTCGGCGTCACCTGCAGGATGTCGCCGGCCAGGATGGCATTGCCGCCGTCGCGGTTCCAGTGCAGCACCTGGCCACCGGCAAAGTGGCCGCCGCAGCGGATGAGCGTCAGAGACGGGTTTATGGCGCGCATCTCGCCTTCCCAACTGATGATTGCCGGATGCGGCCGCATGATCCACTGACGATCATCGGCGTGCAGATAAATCGGCACGCCGCCAAACGCCTCGCTCCACTCGACCATTGCCGAATAATAATGGCAGTGCGAAATGGCGATGGCGGCCAGGCCGCCCCGGCGGTTGATCTCGGCCACCGCCTCGTCGCTGACCATCGAGATGCAGTCCCACAGCACATTGCCGTGCGGCGTTTGCGCCAGCAATGCGCGCTGGCCGATAGCAAAGCGCGGCTCGATGCCGAAGGCGAGCACGCCGGCATCATCCTTGATCACGACCCGATGCCCGGCGGCGAGCTCCTCCGGCGTGGTCCAGGCCTGGCCCTCCCAGCGCACATATTGCCGCTCGTCCTCGCAGATCGGGCAATGTCGCGGCGGCGTCGCTATCGCCGCGAACTGGACACCGCATTGCAGGCAAAGGAAACAGGTCGACCGTCCTGTTTTGCGTGGATCCATTCAGTGCTTCCTTGAAAGTTGCTTCGTCGCGGCTTCGAGGCCGGCGAGCGTCAGCGGAAACATTCGGCCGCCAAAGATATCGCGGATCATGGCAATCGAATGGGTATAGCCCCAGTTCTTCGCGTCTTCCGGATTGAGCCAAATGGCGTTCGGCCATTGCTGCAGCAGCCTGCCGAGCCAGACGGCACCGGCCTCCTTGTTCCAATGCTCGACCGAGCCGCCGGGTTGGGCGATCTCATAGGGGCTCATCGAGGCGTCGCCGACGACGATCACCTTGTAGTCGGGGCCATATTTATGGAGGAGATCGAAGGTCGGAATCACCTCGGCATGGCGGCGGCGATTGTCCTTCCACACGCCTTCGTAGAGGCAGTTGTGGAAGTAGAAATATTCGAGCTGGCGGAATTCGGCGCGGGCGGCCGAAAACAGCTCCTCGACGCTCCTGACATGGTCGTCCATCGAGCCGCCGACATCGAAGAACATCAGCAGCTTCACGGCGTTGCGACGTTCGGGTTGTGTCTTAACGTCAAGATAACCGTGCTCGGCGGTGGCGTGGACGGTGCCGGGCAGGTCGAATTCCTGTTCGGCGCCTTCGCGCACCCAGCGGCGCAAGCGCTTCAGCGCGACCTTGATGTTGCGGGTGCCGAGTTCGACGGCGTCATCGAAATTCCTGAACTCGCGTTTGTCCCAGACTTTTACCGCGCGGCGGTTGCGGCTTTCGTGCTGGCCGATGCGCACGCCTTCGGGATTGTAGCCATAGGCGCCGAAGGGCGAGGTGCCGCCGGTGCCGATCCATTTCGAACCGCCCTGATGCCGGCCCTTTTGCTCCTCCAACCGCTTCTTCAGCGTCTCCATCAGCTTTCCGAAGCCGCCCAGCGCCTCGACCAGCTTCTTCTCCTCATCGGTCAGGTGCTTTTCGGCGAGCCTCCGCAGCCATTCCTCCGGGATGTTTGCGACATCGACCGGGTTTTTGCCAGCCTGCGCCTCGACACCTTTGAAGATGTGCGAAAAGACCTGGTCGAAGCGGTCGATGTGGCGCTCGTCCTTCACCAGAGCGGCGCGGGCGAGATAGTAAAAGCCCTCGACATCATAGTCGACCAGCCCGGCTTCCAGCCCCTCCAGCAGCGACAGATATTCGCGGAGCGAGACCGGAACCCGCGCTGCCTTCAATTCGAGGAAGAAGGGGATGAACATCTCACCGTCTACAGCAGATCATATTCGATGAAGCCGGTCCTGCGCGCCACGTGGTCGTAGAGCTTGCGTGCGGTGGTGTTGGTCTCGTGGGTCATCCAGTAGACGTTCTTGACACCGATCTTGCCGGCTTCCTGCTTGACCGCTTCGATCAGGGCGGCGCCGACGCCCTTGCCGCGCACATCGGGGTCGGCGAACAGGTCCTGCAGATAACAGTTGTTTATCTCTGACCAGCAGGAGCGATGGTAGAGATAGTGCGTCAGGCCGACGGCCTTGCCGTCGAGGGCGGCGATGAAGCCTTTCGGCTCGAACTCGCCCGCCGTGAACAGCCGCTTCCAGGTGACGGCATAAACCTCTTCCGGCAGCTTGGTTTCGTAAAAGGTGAGGTAGGCGGTCCACAGACACCGCCAATCGGCATGGTCGGATTGCGCCAATGGGCGGACGGTGATCTCGGTCATTTCATTTCCCTCTGAAGTCGGCAACCCGAAGCTGCCTTCACGCCTCGCTGGCGGCAACGGTCCAGCGACGGGAAAGCGCTGTCCGGCGGCTTTCGTCGGCCCCTCACCCCTGCCGTCTCGCCATGAAAGCCAGGCGCTCGAACAGATGCACGTCCTGTTCGTTCTTCAGCAAGGCGCCGTGCAGTTTCGGCAGCGCGTTCTTCGGGTCGGCGCGCAGGTCCTCGGGCGCGATGTCGTCGGCGACCAGCAGGCGGATCCAGTCGAGTGCCTCGGAGGTCGACGGCTTCTTCTTGAGGCCCGGCACGTCACGGATTTCATAGAATTGCGTGAGTGCGGCGCGCACCAGGTTCTGCTTGATGCCGGGATAGTGCACGTCGACGATTTTGTGCAGCGTCTCGACGTCGGGAAAGCGGATGTAGTGGAAGAAGCAGCGGCGCAGGAAGGCGTCCGGCAGCTCTTTTTCGTTGTTGGAGGTGATGATGACGATCGGCCGGACGGTGGCACGGATGGTCTCGCCGGTCTCGTAGACGAAGAACTCCATCCGATCCAGTTCCTGCAACAGATCGTTGGGGAACTCGATATCGGCCTTGTCGATCTCGTCGATCAGAAGCACGACTTTCTTGCCGGCAGCAAAGGCGTCCCACAGCTTGCCGCGCTTGAGGTAATTGCGGATGTCGTTGAAGCGCTCGTCGCCGAGCTGGCTGTCGCGCAGCCGCGAGACGGCATCATATTCATAAAGGCCCTGCTGCGCCCGCGTGGTCGATTTGACATGCCATTCGATCAGATCGAGGCCGAGCGCCGCCGCCACCTGGCGGGCAAGTTCGGTCTTGCCGGTACCGGGCTCGCCCTTGACCAGCAACGGCCGCTCCAGCGCGATCGCCGCGTTGACCGCCACCATCAGATCCTTGTCGGCAACATAGGCTGCCGTGCCTTCGAAACGCATTTTTGCTCCCGGGTTCATCGCGCGACCCTAAGGACGCGGCCTTCGCGGTGCAAGGCGCTGCTGGTAAAGCGGGGATCTTGCCGGCGCGACCCTCGTCGAGCGGTTCTGCGTCGATTTAAGACTCGAAACATGTCGTCTCTCTGGCGCTTGGTCTGCCGTCTGCCTATATTGGCGGAGACGGTCTGCGCTTCCCGGCAGGAGAACATTTTCCCCGGGGCCTTAATGATCCCTAGGGAGCTGTCCCTGGGAAGACCCGTGGGTTTTCTCATACGGCGCCCACCTACTTTGTAGGTTCCCGGGATCGCTCTCTCCACCGGTTGTGTGGATCGTCACCTATCGAAAAGACCATCTCTGGCGGATCTTGTCGTCGCGCCGCTTTGTGGGGTGCTCTCACGAACGAAAAGTTCGCCCCGCTCCTCCAAAACGTCGCTCGTAAAACTCCATCCAAATCTGACCTTTTCTAACGTCGGCGCATGACATCCCCAAAAGACCTGAAAAAAAATCTCCGCAACCAAGCCCTCGGGCGCCGCGACGCGCTCGATCCTTTCTGGCGGGTGGAGGCAGCACTCGAAATGGCCGAGACGGCGCGCGACCGGATCACGGTCGAGCCGGGCCAGATCGTCTCAGGCTTCTGGCCGATGCGCTCGGAAGTCGACGTCCGGCCGCTGATGTTTGCCTTGCGCGAGAAGGGGGCAAGACTCTGCCTGCCGGCCATTCTGGACAAGACCACCATCGTCTTTCGCGAGCTGGTGCGTGGCGCGCCGATGATCGACATGGGGTTCGGCACCGTCGGGCCGCACGAGGAAGCCGAGGTACTCGACCCCCAGCTCATGCTGGTGCCGCTCGCCGCCTTCGACGCGCGCGGCCACCGCATCGGTTACGGCGCCGGCTATTACGACCGGGCGATCGTGCGGCTGGCCGACAAGGGACAGCAGCCGCGGCTGATCGGCATTGCCTTCGACTGCCAGGAGGTGGCCCTGGTGCCGGACGAGCCGCATGACGTGATCATTCCGGAAATACTCACCGAGAGCGGGTTGCGCCGCTTCGCGCCGAAATTGTAGATAAGTTCCTGGACGCATGGTCTTTTGCGAAAGTCATGCAGCTTTTTGCTTCGCTGACCTTCGGTTCGGGATCACGCTTATATGAGACTTCTCTTCCTCGGCGACATGGTCGGCAAGACAGGACGTACGGCGGTGTGGGAACAACTGCCTGGCCTGATCTCGGATTTCAAGCTCGACTTCGTCATCGTCAATGGCGAGAACGCCGCCGGCGGCTTCGGCATCACCGAGGAGATTTTTCGCGAGACGATCTCGGCCGGCGCCGATGTCGTCACCACCGGCAACCATGTCTGGGACCAGCGCGATGCGCTGATTTTCGCGCCGCGCGAAGAGCGCTTCCTGCGTCCGTCCAATTTCCCCAAGGGTACGCCGGGGCGCGGCTCAGGCGTCTACATCGCCAGGAACGGCGCGCGCGTGCTGGTCGCCAACATCATGGGCCGGGTGTTCATGCATCCCGAGCTCGACGATCCGTTCCAGGCCGGCGAGCGCGAACTTGCCGCTTGCCCGCTTGGCGAGCAGGCCGATGCGATCGTCATCGATTTCCATGCCGAGGCGACCTCGGAAAAAATGTGCTTCGCTCATTTCGTCGACGGCCGGGCCAGCCTTGTGGTCGGCACCCATACGCATCAGCCGACCGGCGATCACCAGATCCTCAATGGCGGCACCGGTTATATTTCCGATGCCGGCATGTGCGGCGATTACGATTCCTCGCTCGGCATGGACAAGGAGGAGCCGCTCAACCGGTTCTTGTCCAAGGTGCCGAAAGGCCGCTTCGAGGCATCGACCGGACCGGCGACATTGTGCGGCGTCGGCGTCGACATTTCCGACCGTAGCGGCCTGACCGAACGGATCGCGCCGTTTCGCCGCGGCCCGCGGCTGGAGGAAACGGCTCCATCCTTCTGGTCGTGACATTGATATAGACGCTTGCAATACCCAATTGCCGGCGAAACTGCTCTAGATCGTAGAGGGGACGACCTCCATGCAGCTAGTCGAATTCCTGGCGCCGCATTTCGCCTTTGTCTCCGACCCGACGGCATGGGTCGCGCTGCTGACGCTGATCGTGCTGGAGGTCGTGCTCGGCATCGATAATCTGATCTTCATCTCGATCCTGACCAACAAATTGCCGGTAGCGCAGCGGGCCCGCGCCCGGCGGCTCGGCATCTCGGCCGCGCTGGTGATGCGGCTGATCCTGCTGGCCACCATCTCGATCATCGTCCAACTGACGACGCCGATATTCACCGCCTTCGGCCACGGGTTTTCATGGCGCGACCTGATCCTGATCGCCGGCGGCCTGTTTCTCGTCTGGAAGGCGACCAAGGAGATCCACCACACGGTCGATCTCGATGATCACCAGGACACCATGATGGGCGAGACATTGCAGCTGTCGCTGGCCGGCGCGATTTTCCAGATATTGCTGCTCGACCTCGTCTTCTCGATCGACTCGATCATCACCGCCGTCGGCATGACCGACGAAATCGCGATCATGTACATCGCGGTGATCGTGGCGGTGAGCGTGATGATGCTGGCGGCCGGGCCGCTGGCCGATTTCATCGCCAGGAACCCCAGCATCGTCATGCTGGCCCTCGGCTTCCTGCTGATGATCGGCACGACGCTGATCGCCGACGGCATGGGTTACCACGTGCCGAAAGGCTACATCTACGCCGCCATGGGTTTTTCGGCACTGGTCGAAGGGCTCAACATGCTGGCGCGGCGGCGGAAGAAGGCAAAGGGCGGGGGCGGGCATTGACTTGACTCTTACAGAATTGTGCGTACAATTTTGTAAATAACGGTGCCGCCATATTGCGATTTGAATGGGATCCCGAGAAGGCCAAGCGCAACCGTGCCAAGCATGGTGTTGAGTTCGATCTCGCCAAAGATGTCTTCAAGGATCCGCTTCATCTGATTGTGCCTGACCGGTTTGAAGATGGCGAGCAAAGGTGGCATGCGATCGGGATGATCCAAGGGCTGGTGGTACTGCTCGTTGTTCACACTTATCCCGATCTCGAAGATGAGGAACGAATTCGGATTGTCGGTGCCCGGAAAGCAACGCCGCATGAAAGGAGGCGCTATGAGCAGGAAGGAACTTAGCCAAGATCAGCGCAACCAGCTCGCCAATTTGGCAGATTTGCCTGACAGCGAAATTGACACGTCCGACATTCCGGAAACTTCGGCCGAGAATTGGGTTCATGCTCGCCGAGGGCACCTCTACCGGCCACTAAAGCAGCCGGTGACCATTCGGCTTGACGCTGATGTGCTGTCCTGGTTCAAGGAGCATGTCGAAGGCGGTGGCTATCAAACGGAGATCAACCGCGTGCTCCGCCGTCATGTGCTAGAGCAGGAAAAGCGGCGTTCCTGAGCATTCGCGGTCTGTTGCCAGCCGATCTTGGCTCGCCGTTGCTTAATTTGCTGGAACGCCCTTCGGATGACGGTCGCCGATCAGGCCGAGCATCACGCCTTGCTCCAGCCACGCCTTGGCGCCGGCGAGCACCAGCGCAAAACCGCCGGTCGAGCCGATCGCCTGCTTGACCTGCTCATCGGGGCTACCGACAAAGCCGAAATTGCGGACCTCGACAAAGGTCGTGCCGCCCGGCATCTCGGTAAATGTCAACACCACCGTGGTCGGCGGATCGCTCCATTGCATGACGATCTTCTTGTTATCGACGATCTCACTGACATTGACCGTCGTCGAGACGCCATACATGCGCCATTCCCAACTGATTTCCTTGCCGCTGTCCAACCTGTCGCTGCCATGGGTGAACCAGAATTTCGTCGTGATCGCCGGATCGACGAAGGCTTCGAATACGTCGGCGACCGGCCGCCTTATCAGCATGCCGGCTTCGGCGGTCGGTGTTTCACGGATTTTCATAGCGTCCTCCTTTCCACGGCGCCGCCCTGTTCACCAGGCATCGGGTTCGCGTACGAGGTGAATGATGTTGGCCGGATTGGTGATCCAGCCGCCGCGAAAGCCTTCACCCAGTGCCTCGATGGCATCGCAGCGCACGACGCCGGCCTCGGCGAGATCCTCCGCAGCGGCCGGAAAATCATCGGTGAACAGTTCCAGCCAGATCTCGGCCTGGCTCATCATCGGCGCCTCGTCGATCCACAGTCGATTGGGACCGAGTTCGAACCCGACGGCCGGCGATTTGGCCGTGAATGGCTTCAGGCCGATGACGTCGCGATAGAAGGCGATCGTTGCCTGGTATTGATGCGGCGGGACCTTCATGGCGATGTTGATGCCGCCGGTGATCTTCGCGGTCATTTGCTGACTCCATTGCCGTGTTCAGGTTCGATTGGCCGGTTCGGTCCAGAACTCGCTATGCCAAATTGATTTGCCAGGAGACTCCGAACCTGTCGTTGAGCCATGCAAACCGGCGGCTGAAACCATAATTGTCCAGCGCCATCAGAAATTTGCCGTCCTTGGCCAGAGCCTCGACAATGTCGTTCAGCTCTGCCTCCGTGGAGCAATTCACATACAGCGAGACCGACGGCGTGAACGTGAAGGCATGGTGCACGGGGCTGTTGTAGACCATCACTTCCAGACCGCTTATGGACACGCGCGCCAGCTTGACCATTCCTTCCGGGCCGTCTTCGCCGGAGCCGTAACGTGTGATGTCAAGGACGCTGCTGTCGGGGATCGTCTCGCAATAGAAGGTCATTGCCTCTTCGGCCTTGCCCTCGAACATCAGAAATGGCGTCACTTGCTTCATCGCAGGCCTCCGTCATCTTGGTGGCTTTTCAGATGTTGTTCTCGTTGGCCGGCTCGCCCTTCATCTCGCTGCGGTAATAGCCGTCGCGCAGATTGATGCCGTATTCGACATAGGCCTTCATGCAGGCCAGCATCTGCGACCAGCCCTCGCAATTGAGGTAGGACTTCTTCAGGCCGACCGCGTCCTCGTGCCAGCCGGTTTCGGCGATGGTGACAAAGGTGCCGCCATCGTCGAGCGGTTCGAAATTCATTTCGATGCGGGTCTTGTAGGTCGGCTTGCCGTCGGCGTCGGTGGCATCCCAGCGCAGCACGATGCGGCTGTCTTTCTTCACCTCGTCGACCTCGACCGGAACCTTGCCCCACCAGATGACGGTGGCGCCCGCCTCCAGCAGTGCGCTGGCGCCGCCGATCGTGGTGAAGTAGCCGCTGAGTTTCTTCGGATTGACGACCGCATCGAAGACTTCGGCGACGGGTTTGCCGATGCGGCCAGAAACCCTGAATCCAAGAGACATATCCACAGCTCCTTCCTTGAATGGCTCAAGGATATGTTATAGAAATATAACATGTCAAGCCAATCGCGAGACGACAATGTTTTCAAGGCGCTGGCGCATCCGCGCCGGCGTGCGTTGCTGGACCGGCTGAAGGATGCGCCGCAGACCACCGGCATGTTGTGCGATGCCTTCCCCGACATGGACCGCTGCACGGTCATGCTGCACCTGAAGGTGCTGGAGGAGGCCGACCTGGTCGTGGCGCGGCGCGAGGGGCGCGAACGCTGGAACCATCTCAACGCGCTGCCGATCAAGCACATCCACGACCGCTGGATCAGTCAATATGCCACGCACGCGATCAGCATCCTCGACCGGCTGAAATCCGATCTTGAGGGATGAAAGGTTTGCCGAAGCCTGCCGATTTTCGGATCTTGAAACCCTTGCGTGCCGGCAGCAATGGCGCGGCTGGACGAATTGAGCCGATTTATCTATAAGCCGGCCATTCCGACAGCGAGCGCCGTCCGTCCGTCAGGGACGCAGCAGGACGTTCTGAAATTTTGAATTCGAGCATTTTGCAAGATGCCGGGTGGTTCACCAGGCGGCAGATGCTCTAGCCGAGAAGATGACAGGGGTGCCATGGCTGGCCATTCACAGTTCAAGAACATCATGCACCGCAAGGGCCGCCAGGATGCGGTGCGGTCGAAAATGTTTTCCAAGTTGGCGCGCGAAATCACCGTCGCCGCCAAGAGCGGCACGCCCGATCCATCGATGAACCCGCGCCTGCGCCTTGCGGTGCAGAACGCCAAGGCGGTGTCGATGCCGAAGGACAATATCCAGCGCGCCATCAACAAGGCGTCGATGGGTGATGCCGAGACCTACGAAGCCGTGCGCTACGAGGGATACGGGCCAGGCGGTGTCGCGCTGATCGTCGAGGCGCTGACCGACAACCGCAACCGCTCGGCGTCGAATGTGCGCGCTGCCTTCACCAAAGCCGGCGGGGCGATGGGCGAGACCGGCTCGGTATCGTTCATGTGGGACCGCGTCGGCGAGATCTACTATCCGGCATCGGCCGGCAGCGCCGAGAAGGTGATGGACGCGGCGATCGAGGCCGGTGCCGACGACGTCCAGTCGGACGAGGAAGGCCACACGATCTACTGCGCTTTCGAGAATCTCGGCGAAGTGTCGAAGGCGCTGGAAGGCGCGCTTGGCGAGGCTGAATCGGTGAAGCCGATCTGGAAGCCTCAGACCAATATCGCGGTCGACGAGGAGCGGGCGCAATCGCTGATGAAGCTAGTTGCGACGCTCGAGGACGACGACGACGTGCAGAGCGTCTACGCCAATTTCGAGGTCGACGAGGAGACCTTGGCGAAGCTCAGCGCGGCATGATCCAAGACACGCTGCCCACCGTCCGCATCACCTATTGCACCCAGTGCCTGTGGCTGCTCAGGGCCGGCTGGATGGCGCAGGAGCTGCTGTCCACCTTCGGTACCGATCTCGGCGAGGTGACGCTGGTGCCCGGCACCGGCGGCATCTTCACCATTTCCTGCAATGACACGCTGGTCTGGGACCGCAAGCGTGACGGCGGTTTTCCCGACGCCGCAAAGCTCAAGCAGCTGGTTCGCGACGTCATCGATCCGGATCGCGATCTCGGCCATGCCGATCGCAAGGGCCATAAGCCAAAAGATCCTGCCTGAAGGCCTTTTACGCTTCCGTCCTGCATTCACCGCCATGCGAAGATGAGGCAGCCCAGCGCCACGATGGCGGAGATGGTGCGGACATGATTCCACATCACCCAGTCCTTGAGATAGGTGGCCCACACGGCGGCGCCGTTGGCGCTTGCCGGATCGACCGCAGCCAGGGCGTTGTTGAGCGGCTCGTTGAACATCATCGTCACGATCGGATTGCCGACGACATAGATCAGGGCGCCGGCGAGAAGCCAGAACGAACCCGGTTGGCTCCAGCCGATAAGAGCGCCGGCGGCGAGGACAAGACAGACCAGCCCGGTGCCGAAAAGTGCGGTCATGAATGCCGGCGTGATCACGGTGATGTTGATCGAATTCATGGCGGCGATGCCGCCTGCGGCAGGCAAGCGGGCGAGCGCCGGCATGATAAAGTTGGAGAAGGCGAAGAAAACGCCGCCGACAACGCCTGAGCCAATGGCAGCGACGAAGGTGAGGGTGGGAAGCAGTTTCATGATCATGTCAGTTGCTCCGGTTTCGGGGTTCGAGCAATTTGATTGGCGTGGCGTTTAGAAAATGTGAGCGATCCTCATATTTGCAAAACGTGATAAACCCTCGTATTTTGTCAGTCAAGCCATTTTTCTGGAGACAGTCATGGAAGGCACCGCTGCACCGGGTTCCCGCAATGAGCAGGCCGCATCGCCGCGCCGGGCGCCGAGCCAGCAGCGCAGCCGCGAGCGGGTCGAGCGGATGCTGGCCACCGCCTCGGCGCTGATCGCCGAGCAAGGCAGCGACGCCATGCGCATGGGCGAGGTGGCCGAGAGGGCCGGCGTGTCGATCGGCTCGCTCTACCAGTTCTTCCCCGACAAGCGGGCGCTCATCTGGGCGCTGGCCGAACGCTACACCGCCGAAAGCCAGGCCTGCATTGCCGCGGCACTGGCGGAGGTCAGTGACGCCGACGGCCTGCGCCGGGCATTTTCGGAACTGGTGAATATCTACTACGGAATGTTCCTGGCGGAGCCGGTGATACGCGACATCTGGTCGGGCACGCAGGCCGACAAGGCGCTACGCGAACTCGAGCTTGCCGATAGCCGGGCCAACGCCGAATTCCTTACAGCCGTGCTGAAACGGCTGCGGCCATCCGCCGATCCGGAAGCGCTGGAAACGACGGCGTTTCTCATCTGGCAGATGGGCGAGGCCGCAATGCGGCTGGCGATCTCGGTCGGGCGGCAAGAGGGCGACCGGCTGGTTGCCGCCTACAAGCGGATGGCGCTGCGCGAGCTGGTCGGCGAATAGGGCCGTATTTTCGCAATAAAAAACCCGCCACGAAGGCGGGTTTCTCGATCTGCGAAACGCCAATGCGGCTTAGAGGCCGAAACCTTCGAAACGCTTCTTGAACTTCGACAGGCGGCCACCGCGGTCGAGCAGGGTCTGCTGGCCGCCAGTCCAGGCCGGATGGGTGGTGGGGTCGATATCGAGGTTCATCGTATCGCCTTCCTTGCCCCAGGTCGAACGGGTCATGTATTCGGTGCCGTCGGTCATGACGACCTTGATGGTGTGGTAGTCGGGATGAATATCGTTCTTCATGGGTCTGTTCCTGGCTTGCCGGGTGCTGCCGACGGGCTAAAGCCTGCGTCGATGCGCCCCTTTTTAAAACTCGAAGCCGCAGCTATTGAGGAGCCACGGCTTCTAAAACGGTCGGCGAGCCTATACATCAGCCGGAATTGAATCACAAGGCCGCGGCAAGCGCATATTGATGGCGCAAGCCTCATAGGGCCAAAGGAAACGGTCATGGCGAACATCAGCGGCGATGCAGACGAGCGCAGGCGCTCGCTGAGGCCGCTGCAGCGCCTGTTTCCCTACATTACGCATTACCGCAAAATGGTCATCGGCGCGATCGTCTCGCTGGCCGTCGCGGCGGCGACGACGCTGGCGCTGCCGCTGGCCGTGCGGCGGATGATCGACCACGGTTTTTCCGCTTCCGATTCCAGCTTCATTGCCGAATATTTCGCCATGCTGGTGGTGATGGCCGCCGTTCTGGCGGCGGCGTCGGCCAGCCGCTACTATTTCGTCATCACACTCGGCGAGCGCGTCGTTGCCGATATCCGCCGCGATGTCTTTGCCCACGTCACAACGCTGTCGCCATCCTTTTTCGACACGGCCCAGTCGGGCGAGATCGTCTCGCGGCTCGCCGCCGACACGACACAGGTCAAATCGGCCGTCGGTGCCACCGCCTCGGTGGCTTTGCGCAACGTCATCCTCGGCCTGGGCGCCGTGGCGATGATGGTCTTCACCAGCCCAAAACTGTCCGGCCTGGTCATCGCGGCCATTCCGCTGATCGTGCTGCCGCTGGTCGCCTTCGGCCGCTCGGTGCGGCGCAAGTCACGGCTGGCGCAGGATACTCTGGCCAATGCCACCGCCTACGCCAGCGAGCAGATCGGCGCGGTGCGCACCCTGCAGGCCTTCACCAACGAGAAGCTTGTGACCGGGTATTTTTCGTCCGCCGTGGAAGCAGCGTTCGAAGCGGCGCGGACCTCGATCTTTGCCCGCTCCTTTCTCACCTTCGTCGCCATCTTCATGATCTTTTCCTCGGTCGTGGCGGTGCTGTGGTTCGGTTCGCGCGACGTGCTCGACGGCACGCTGTCGCCGGGCACGCTCGGTCAATTCCTGCTCTATTCGGTGTTCGCCGCCGGCGCGCTCGGCGCCCTGTCGGAGGTCTGGGGCGAACTGTCCCAGGCAGCGGGCGCTGCCGAACGGCTGACCGAGATCCTGGCCGAGAAACCCGCGATCCAGGCGCCCGCCGATCCGAAGCCGCTGCCGGCAAAGGCGAGAGGCGCGATCAGCTTCGACGATGTCTCCTTCTCCTATCCGGCCCGGCCCGACCGCGCCGCCGTTCATGGCCTGAGCTTTCAGGTCAAACCCGGTGAGACGGTGGCGATCGTCGGGCCATCCGGCGCCGGCAAGAGCACGGTGTTTTCGCTGCTTCTGCGCTTCTACGATCCGGAGGCCGGCAGGATCGTCATCGACGGGGTCGATCTGCGCGAGGCCGATCCGGCGGCGATCCGCGCGCGCATCGCCATCGTGCCGCAGGACGTCACCATCTTTGCCGCAAGCGCGCGCGACAATATCGGCTTTGGCCGGCCTGGCGCCAGCCAGGCCGAGATCGAGGCGGCGGCGAAGGACGCGCTTGCCGACGAGTTCATCCTGAAACTCGAAAAGGGCTATGACAGCCAGGTCGGCGAGCGCGGCGTGACGCTGTCGGGCGGCCAGCGCCAGCGCGTGGCGATCGCCCGCGCCATTTTGCGCGATGCGCCCATCCTGCTGCTCGACGAGGCGACCTCGGCGCTAGATGCCGAAAGCGAGACGCTGGTGCAAACGGCGCTGGACCGGCTGATGAAGGGCCGCACCACGATCGTCATCGCCCATCGGCTGGCAACCGTGCTGAAGGCCGATCGCATCCTGGTCATGGATGGCGGCCGCATCGTCGAGGAAGGCACGCATCAGAGCCTGGTCGCCAAGGGCGGCATCTATGCGCGGCTGGCCAAGCTGCAGTTCGATACCGGGGCGAATGCTTTCAGGGGTGCGGCCGAGTAGCATTGCTCCATCCCGATGAAATCGGGATGAGGCTCCATCTTCTTGTTTGACCATGATCTTTTCCGAAAACCGGCATCCACTTTTCGGGATCATGGTACCCAGCGGCGGCCGAGATTCTTCAGCTACCGAAAGCTCGGCGTTTGCCTCGTCGATAGGCGATGAACAGGGGAACGCCGACAAGCAACGATAACAAAAGCATGCTGGCGACGGTCTGTCGCTGCTCCTTTGCCGGATCGCTGAGCTGCACATCGGCAGGCGGCTCTTCATAGGTAAAATCGTACTGCCAGCGAATTTGGTCTGCGAGGTCATCGACGGTTTTCAGATAATCGGCAATCGCCTTGGCCGGTACTTCAGTCGCCAGCGTCTGAAAGTTCCATTCAACTTGAAATTCGGTGGGCGTGTTGGACCAGGATGCCTTGAGAGACAGATAGGGCGTCACGACGTTTTTCATCGACTCGCCGGAAAACCTCGCCTTGAGGTTGCGCACGGTCACCTTGTGGCGGCGGTAGAACTGGGGGCCGAGGGAGACGGGCCCGGTTCGGTCGACGATTGTCGGGGTTGGAAGAGAGTTGTTGCCGAGATCGGCCGCGCGGATCGGGAAATTCTTTGCCAGATCGTTGGCCGTCAGCGCCTCCGCCGGCAAGCGATAACTTTCCTTCACGCTCACTATGTTGCCGTCGCGCCGATCCACGATTTCCGGCTTGGCGATGGTTTGGATGCCCGGATATTGCTTGTTGTAGTATTTCAGGTAGGCGTCCGACACCTCGCTCAGCGACCTGCTGGCGAAATTGCCGCGCATCCAATCGGCATCGGCGTCCTCATATGTCGAGAAGACCGTCAGCACGAGGGGATCGCCCGGTTTCCGCGGAAAGTCGAATTCCTCGGCGATCTGGATCGATGGGCTGGTAAGCACAGGGCTCGGCATCTTCTCCAACCCGCCGGTGCTGGAAAGCGGCAGCGCGAAGCCGTAGTCCGGCTGTGCGAGATTGTGCGCCCTGCCGCCCTGAAGATAGTTCGTGGCGTCCAGCCAATATGTCTTTGCTCCGATCCTTGCCTTGACGATGGCATGGTCGAAATCGCGAAGCGCCGGCAGATGCTGGTCCAGAGCCCGCCCCTCGTCGAGATCGGCCAAGGCGACCTCGGCAGCAATGCCAAGCCGCACAAGCGACGAAACCAGCAGCAGGGCCTTGTCCTTGCAGTCACCGAACCCGCTCAGGATAACCGTCGCGGGATCACGCGGAACGTAGGAACCGGCACCCATCGACAGGCTTACATAGCGGATCTGGTCCTGCACCAACCGCATTGCCTCGACCATCCGGTCTTCGGGCACCGGATGCCGCAGAGCGATGTCGTCGAGCTTTGCGGCAAAAGCCGGGGGAAAAACGGTCGCTGGCTTGTAATAGGGCGCAACGGCATCGACCACACTTTGCCAATTCGCGGTAGACGCGACATCGATGGAGCCCCAGCCTGGATAGGTCACGGGCAGGTTGTCCTCGACATTGACCGGTTTCGGGTTTGGAACTTCCCATAGATAGGTGGTGTCCGGCCCAGTCGGGGAGATTGACGGCTTAAGTCGGGTTCCCCTTGTCTTGATCTGGAGCGGCTGGCCCGAAGGCCAAATGATGCTTGTGCGGATAAGCGCTACCGGCTCTTCCCATTCGGTGGAGAAATTCTTGAAGAAAAGGTCCTTGCCGACCAGCGGCGTTATCTCATAGGTCGACCCGTAGTCGACGATGTCGCCGGCACGCACGTCATCGATGTTGACATGTGCTGTCAGCCAGCCGTCGAAGACGCCTTTCTCGGCGTCTCTTTCCCTGCGGAAGATGTCGAATTCGACGCCTTCCAGCCGGTCCAAAACGGCACCATCGCGGATGATGTGAAGATGGTTGAGCGTGACCTTGTGCCGGGACGGATCGAACTGCAGATCGATACTCGCGCCACGATCCAGGCCGGGACGGTCGACGATTTTATAGACGGTGCGCGAGTACTCGACATAGCCGCCGGCGCGATGCTTGATCTGGTCGTCCGAGAGCAGCCATGAAACGCCATTCTTGATTTGATCCGATCGGGTGGGATCGGCAGCCGGAATATCAAGCTGCTTTACCCAGCTTTCTGCCGGACCCTTGAGAACCATGTCGTCGGACATGGCCGGAGAACTCAGGCCGATCAATAAGATGAAAAATACCAAGCGGAGCCAGAAAGACTTCATCCTATGAAAACTGTAACAGACAGACATCTACGCTCGCCCAACTTGGAAGAACTCCTTTTTCAGAGGCTTTCCCACCAAAGTAAAGGCCAGTTTCGCGGATTTCTGCAGTCACCGCGGCAAGAACCTGGAATAGACGAAGCGGCTCAGTTCCCGTACCGCTTCTTCAGATGGTCAGTGAAATGTGCGGCATCGAGCTTTTCGCCGGTAGCGCGTTCGAGCAGTTCCGGTGTCGACCAGCGCGAGCCTTGCGACCAGATCCTTTTGCGGCGCCAGTCGTTGATCGCCGCGAAATCTCCCTTGGCGAGGTCTTCGTCGGCTGAAGGATGATCCCTGGTCAGCGCCGCCCATTGCTGCGCCGCCATCATGGCGCCGAGCGTGTAGGAGGGGAAATAGCCGAAGGCGGCACCCGGCCAGTGGACGTCCTGCATCGGACCGTCAGCCGGATTGTCTGATGTCGACAGGCCGAGATAATCGCGCATCTTGGCATCCCAGGCTTCGGGCAGGTCGGCTGCTTCCAGCCGTCCCGAGACAAGCTCCTGCTCCAGCTCGTAGCGCAGGATGACGTGCAGCGGATAGGTGACCTCGTCGGCATCGACGCGGATCAGGCCGCGCTCGACCCGGTGCACATGCGGCAGGATGTCGTCGATCGCCCAGCGCTCGCCGAGGTGTCTTTCGACCACCGGCAGCGCCCAGCGCCAGAATTCTGGATTGCGGCCGATCTGCTTTTCGACGAACAGGCTCTGGCTTTCATGCACCGCCATGCCGCGCGCTCTGCCCAGAGGCCAGTGCGCCCACACCTTCGGCAGGTTCTGCTCGTACAGCGCATGGCCGGTCTCGTGCAGCACGCCCATCAGCGCCGACAGGAAATCCGAAGTCTTGTAGCGGGTGGTGATGCGCACGTCGCTCGGCACGCCGCCGCAGAAGGGATGGTGCGAAACCGACAGCGAGCCGTGGGTGAGGTCGAAGCCGACCGCCGCCATCATGGCGAGGCCAAGCTCGCGCTGCTTGTCCAAGGGGTATCTGCCGGAAAGCGGCTTCAGCGGATGTTTCGCCAGCCGCTCTTCCTGCACGGCCAGTGCCTCCGGCACGAAGCCTTTCAGGAAGGTCTTCAACTCGACAAACACAGGCGTGATGTCGGCGGCGCGATTGCCCGGGTCATATTGCTCCATCAGCGCGTCGTAAGGCTCGAGCCCGAGCACCTCGGCGCGAAGGGCCGCCTCCTCGCGGACCAGCGCCACGACGCCTTCGAGCGCCGGTAGGAAACCCGCCCAGTCGTTCTTGGCGCGCAGGTCGCGCCAGAGCTGCTCGGAGCGCATGCGCGCGGTCGTCTGGCGCTCGACGAACTCGACCGGCAGGCAGGTCAGGTTGGTGTATTGCCGGCGGAATTCCCCGACCGCGGCCTGCTGCTCTTCGTTCAGCGCCTCCTGCTCGGCCGCCGCGATCCAGTCGGCAATCTCCGGCGCAGTCGCCCGGGCATGGTGCATGCCGGCAAGCGCCGACATTGCCTCTGCGCGCTTCTCGCCGCCGCCGACCGCCATATGGGTCGCCTCGTCGGCGCCGAGGATGGCGAGGGCGTGTTCCAGCGCTTCGAGCTTGTGACCGAGGTCGTCGAGTTTTTGAAAGGACATTGTGGGTTCCGCTGATTTGACGGCGGGAAAAGATACCAATGCAAAAGCGTTGGCAACCCCGAAGCCGTCCGCGATCGACGCATTGACTGCCGGCTGCAACAGCCGAAAAGCATCTTGTGAAAGCGGTGGCGTGCGTGATCAATGTCGTCCGGCGGCGGCAGACCGCGATGGGGGAGACGAAAAATGATCGCCAACGTGCTGGTCGGGCTGGTAGCCGTGATCCACCTCTGCATCGTCTACCTGGAGATGGTGCTGTAGGACACGCCGCGCGGCCATATGGTATTCAGGCTGACGCCGGAATTCGCCAGGGCCTCGAAAGTGCTTGCTGCCAATCAGGGGCTTTACAACGGCTTTCTCGCAGCCGGCCTGACCTGGGGGCTTTACCTCGGCGAAGCCGGTTTTCAGTAGTCTTCTTCTTGCTCTGCGTCGCCGTCGCCGGCCTTTACGGCGGCAACGGCGGGCCGCAAAATCCTGTTCATCGAGACAGTGCCGGCAGTGCTGGCGCTGATTGCACTGGCGTTGGCTAGCCGCATGATCCCCGAACCGAAAGCTGGAAAAGGATCATGCGCAAAATCCATTGCCACACTGCCGGGCACTGCGGCCGATTTCAGCCGCCTGGATAAGTTGGGCCGTAGCCGTTGGGATAGTATCCGCCATCGGCGCCGTTGCCGATGAGGAAGGCACTGCCGGTGTCAGCGCGCAGCTTTTGGCTGACATCGTCGAGCTGCGCCAGCAACTGCTGATATTGCGTGCTCGGCATGGTTCCATCGCGTGCGGCCCTCTGGGCGGCCCGATCGAGTTGAGCGACCTGCGTGCGCAAGTCGCGCGCCTCGCCCGGCTCGAGCTTGTTCGCCCGGATGGCGCCCTGGATACCCGTCTCCACACTCTGGATCTGATTGATCAAGGCCGTCGCACGCGGGCCGGCGTAAGCGCCAGCAAACGGAACGGCGAGGAGCAGTGTGGCGAGCGTAGCAGTCCTGAGATTCGTGGGAGCGAAGAAGCGCATGGTTGCGTCTCCTTTACTGGGGAAGGCGGTGGTTGGGAGGGTCCTGCCTTCCGGCCGCGGGGCCGTCAGGTTCCGTCGCGTCGCGATGAGCGGTTCCACCGCCGGCGGTTCTCGGCCCATGACCAAGGCTAAAAGGCCATGGCGGCAAAGTGTAATTAAAAAAAGGTAATTTTTTCAGCTCTTGCCGCTGCCGCACCAATGCCCTAAATGCCGCCGACTTGAGCCGGCTCGACCTGGCCCGACCTGGCGCATGATACAAGCCAAAGGCCTGCAGATCACCGCTCGGTCAACTTCAACTCGATGCGGCGGTTCTTGTTGCGCGCCTCTTCGGTATCGGCGGGGTCGAGCGGCTGGAATTCGCCGAAGCCGGCCGCGACCAGCCGGTTGGCCGGCACGCCGTTCTCGATCAGGAACTTGACCACCGATGTCGAGCGCGCCGTCGACAATTCCCAATTGTCGCGGTAGCGGCCGGTGCCGGAGAGCGGCTTGTTGTCGGTGTGGCCATCGACGCGCAGCACCCAGTTGATCTCCGGCGGGATTTCCTTTTGCAATTCGATGATGGCATCGGCGAGCTTCTTCATCTCGACCTTGCCGGCATCGTTGATCACCTCGGAGCCGGTCGGGAAAAGCACTTCCGACTGGAAGACGAAGCGGTCGCCGACGATGCGGATGTTCTCGCGGTCGGCAAGAATTTCACGTAAGCGGCCGAAGAAATCGGAGCGGTAGCGGTTTAGCTCCTGCACGCGTTGCGCCAGTGCGACGTTGAGGCGGCGGCCGAGATCGGCGATCTTGGTGTTGGATTCGCGGTCGCGCGTTTCGGACACGTCGAGCGCTTGTTCGAGCGCTGCGATCTGCCTGCGCAGCGCCGAAATCTGCTGGTTGAGGATCTCGACCTGGCTCAGCGCCTGCTGGCTGATCTGGCGCTGGCTGTCGAGCTCGCCGGAAAGTGCCGTCGCGCGCTGGTTGGCGGCATCGCCGGCACCGGCGCCTTGCGCCAGCAATTGCTCGAGCCGGCTCTTCTCCGCCTCCGATGCAGACAGCGATGCCTGCAAATTGGCAAGGGTGTCCTCCTTGTCCTGCGTCGTCGAGCGTTCCAGCGCCAGAAGCTGGGTCAACTCGTTGATCTGCGAATTGAGGCGGTTGAGCACCGTGTCCTTGCCGGAGATCTCGCGGCCGAGCAGGAACTGCGCCAGCACGAAAACAGTCAGCAGGAACATGATCGCCAACAGCAGCGTCGACAGCGCATCGACGAAGCCCGGCCAGTAATCGATGCGGCGGTCGGAGCGCCGGCCTCGTGCCAACGCCACGTCAATGCACTCCAGGCTTCTTCAAGGCGTCGGCGATCTTCTCCAGGGTGTTGCGCATCGCCTTCTGCTCGTCGGACTGGGCCTCGACCCAGTCGCGCATGATCTGCTGTTCCGAGCGCATGTTCTTGACCAGGCCGGAAATGCCGTCGGCGAGATTGGCCATGGCGGTGGCGACGCGCGGATTGGAGCCGCCGCCATTCTCCTGCAGAGTGCGCAGCTTTTCCGACAACAGCCGGATTTCCTCGGAAGGTTCGGTCTTGGCCGCGTCGGCAACGACGATGTCGGAGGACAGGTCGGTGACCGAGGACAGCCAGTTTTCGAGTTCGGTATAGAAGCGCGTCTGGGCGCGGCCGGCCTGCAGGTCGAGGAAGCCGAGCACCAGCGAGCCGGAGAGGCCGAACAGCGAGGACGAGAAGGCGGTGCCCATGCCGGCCAACGGAGCGGAAAGCCCCTGCTTCAGGGATTCGAGCACGGCCGCGGCATCGCCGGTGCCGGGATCGAGCGACTCGATGGTTTCGCGGATCGAGCCGATCGTGTTGAGCAGGCCCCAGAAGGTGCCGAGCAGGCCGAGGAACACCAGCAGTCCGACAAGGTAGCGCGACGTGTCGCGGCTTTCGTCGAGCCGGGTGGCGATCGAATCCAGCATGGTGCGCATCGAACTGGTCGAGAAGGCAATCGTCGAGGAGCGGCCGATCATCGCCTTCATCGGCGCCAGCAGCACCGGTTCGGTGGTTTCGGAACCGGCGCGGAACGAGTTGACCCAGCGCACCTCGCGGAACAGCCGGCCGACCTGGACGAAGGCCAGCAGGATGCCGACCGCCAGCACGCCGATGATCAGGCCGTTGAGACCGGGATTGGTGACGAAGGCGGTCGAGATCTGGCGCGTCAGGATGGCGGCGATGAAGGCCACGATGAACAGAAAGATCACCATGGTCAGCAGAAACACCTGCGGGCTCGACAATTTGTGCGGGTCGTAGATCAGAACGTCGGAGCGCCTGCCCATGCCGAAGGATCTGAGAAGAGTCATCCGTGCCCCGTTTCCGATGCCGTCGCCGCCGATCAATTTGTGTTTGCGACTCTAAACGGAATTGTGACGAAATTGAATGGCGCTTGGCAATATTGCCACTGTCCGCGACCGGAGGTCAAAGCCGGTGGATGACCAAGCAGTCGACCATGGCGGCCAGATGCAGGCCGGCGCCGGTGACGACAAAGCCATGCCACAGCGCATTGTGGAAACGCAGGCCCTTCCAGGCGAAGAAGATCACGCCACAGGAGTAGACGATGCCGCCGGCAACGATGAGCGCGATCGATGTCGCCGGCAGCGTCCGCACGAGCGGCTCCACCAGAACGATACCGCTCCAGCCGATGGCTAGGTAGAAGACGATCGCCAGCCGGTCGAAACGGCCGGGAAGAAAGACCTTGATGGCGATGCCGACCGCCGCGGCGGTCCAGACCAGGACGATCATGGAAACGGCCAGCGGCGAGCCGCCGAGCTGCGCCAGGAAAGGCGTGTAGGTGGCAGCGATCAGCAGATAGATCGCGGCATGGTCGAAGCGCCGCAATATCCATTTTGCCGGCGACGACACCGGCCAGACATTGTAGGCCAGCGAAACCGACAGCACGGTGAGCAGCGATACTACATAGAAGGCGGCGGCGACGTATTCGCCGGGGCCGGTTCGATAGGCGGCCAGTGCCAGCAGCGTCGAGCCGGCAGCGATCGCCAGCACGATGCCCACGGCGTGGACAATGCCGTCGGCGATGATCTCGGCGCGCGAGTAATGCCAGCGCCCCATGAAGGGAATGTCGAGCTGGGAGAGTTCGCTCTGGGGTTGGGGCCGGCTGTTCGTCATCGATGATCCTGCGCCACCTTATCTGGGCGGCCGCGGGACAGTATTTCAAGCTTTGGTTGCGGTTTTGCGACTGCGGCGGTTCAGCGCGGTGTGCCTCTATCAGCCGGCTGAGAGTGGCCTTTTGATAGTCTTCAACAGCGCGCGCTGGATGAGTTCGTTGCCGGCGACGAGTGAACCGGCGTTCAGCACATCCTGTCCCCCGGCGAAATCGGAGACGAAACCGCCCGCCTCGCGGATCAGCAAAATGCCGGCGGCGACATCCCAGGCCGACAGGCCGGTTTCCCAGAACCCGTCCATGCGGCCGGCGGCGACGTAGGCGAGATCGAGCGAGGCGGAGCCGAGACGGCGGACGCCAGAGACCTCGGCCATGACATTGCGCAACTCGATGAGGAAATTGCCGTGCTGGCCACGCCCGAGATGCGGCATGCCGCAGCCGATCACCGCATCGACCAGCTTGGTGCGGCCGGCGACGCGCAGCCGGCGGTCGTTCATGAAAGCGCCGCCGCCGCGCTCGGCGGTATAGAGCTCATCCATCGCCGGATTGTAGACGACGCCGGCGACGATCTGGCCCTGGCGCTCCAGCGCGATCGAAACGGCAAAGAGCGGAATGCCGTGCAGGAAATTGGTGGTGCCGTCGAGCGGGTCGACGATCCAGCGGTGCTGGCCGTCGTCGCCCTCGATCACGCCGCGTTCCTCCATCAGGAAGGCGTAGCCGGGCCGCGCCTTGGAGAGTTCGGCAAAGACGATGTCTTCGGCCTTGCGGTCGGCCTGGCTGACATAGTCGCCCGGCCCCTTCATCGAGACCTGCAGGTTCTGCACTTCGCCGAAGTCACGCGACAGCGAGCGGCCGGCCTTCATTGCGGCCTGGACCATGACATTGAGGATCGCGGAACGCGCCATTGCTGTTCTTCCTGTCGCTGCGCCTATCTGCCTTGACGCATGATCTTATCCAAAAAGTCTGCAACTCTTTGGGATCACGCCTCAGTCGGCGCGGCGCACGTAAGTGATTTCGTTGGTATCGACGATGATGCGCTCGCCCGAGCCGATGAACGGCGGCACCAGCACGCGGATGCCGTTTTCGAGTATCGCCGGCTTGTAGGACGAGGCTGCCGTCTGGCCCCTCACCACCGGGTCGGCCTCGGTGATGGTCAGCGTCACCTGGTCGGGCAGCGAAATACCGATCGGCCTTTCGTCATAGAGCTGGACCGTCACCATCATGCCGTCCTGCAGGAAGGCGGCGCGATCGCCGACGAACTCCTTTTGCAATTCGAGCTGCTCGTAGCTTTCGGTGTCCATGAACACCAGCGCGTCGCCCTGCTCGTAGAGGAAGGAAAAATCCTTCAGATCGAGCCGGATCTGCTCGACCGTCTCGGCCGAACGGAAGCGCTCGTTGAGCTTGGTGCCGTTGATCAGGTTCTTGAGTTCGACCTGGTTGTAGGCGCCGCCCTTGCCGGGCTTGACGGTGTTGGTCCTGACCGCCACCCAAAGGCCGCCATCATGCTCGATGACGTTGCCGGGACGGATTTCGTTGCCATTGATCTTGGCCATGGTGAGGTGATCCGGAAATGAGATGATCGCCGCAAAGGGCAATTTGGCGCCTCCAAGACCACAAATCGCCAGCAGAGGCAAGGAGCGCCTTCCGATGAAGCGGGAACGAAGCTGGCCCGGCAGCGCGGCGTGGTGGCCTCAGTCCGCCCTGACAGTCGCGGTGACGGCCTCGGTCACCGCGTCGGCGACCTCTCTCAAAAGATGCAGGTGCGGCGAACGCAGCACGACAATTCGCAGCGACAGCTCGAGGCCGGGAGCGTCGACCAGGGCAATGCCCTCAGGCAGCTTTTCCCGCATCAGCCGCCTGGGCAGCAGGCCAAGGCCTTGGCCTCGACGAACCCAGTCGATCTGCAGCGCGCTGTCCTGAATCTCGGCGCCGACCATCAACCTGTGGCCGCCCTCGGCCAGCGCAGCCGCCAGCCGCCGGCGCGCGTCGCAGGGTTCAGGGCTGAGGACCCAGGGCGTGGTCTTGACGTCGGCTTGCCGGCTGGTGTTTTCGGCAGCGATGATGCCGAGGGGCTCGGTTCCGACAACGCCGTCTCCAGTTTTGGAATTGCTGCCGTCCAGGATGAAGGCGAGGTCGAGCTGTCCGCGCTTGTGCTGGTCGGCCAGCTCAAGACTCCAGCCGCTCTTCAGACGCAGCGAAACCTTCGGAAACCGCGCCACGGCATCAGCAATGGCGGCGGCCACGGCTTTGTCGCAAAGTCCATGCGCGAGGCCGAGCCGCAGCAGGCCCTCCGGCTCGTCGCCCTTGGCGAATGATCTCAGCGCGTCGACGGCGGCGAGAATGTCCTTGCCGCGTGCCAGCACCTCTACGCCGGCCGGGGTCAGTCGGGACGGCTTTAGCCGGCGGTCGAGCAATTCCGTGCCGAGCATCTCCTCCAGCCGCTGGATCTGGCGGGTGACGGCCGGCTGCGTCAACGGCAGGCGTCGAGCCACCTTCTGAATCGAACCCTCCTCGGCAAAGAGGGCCAGTGTTTTCAGTTCTTCAAGCACGACACACCCGAACATGTCACAGAAGCATAATTATCCTGAACATTATGAATTTGAAATCCGGTGGATGGCAAGCGATTTTCCTCTGGCAGGACCCAGCTGAAAAGGAACGACGATGAAAGCGATCGAATTGCAGAGCCCGGGCGGCCTCGAGAACCTCAGAATGGTCGAGCGGCCGATGCCTGAACCGGGGCGCCAGGAGATGATTGTGAAGGTCAAGGCGACGGCGCTGAACTACCGCGATGCCGAGATCGTTCGCGGCAGCCATCACACGAAGTTTGCATTGCCGCTGGTGCCGCTGTCGGACGGCGTCGGCGAAGTCGTTGCCATCGGCGCCGAGGTCAGCCGGTTCAAGATCGGCGACCGGGTCTGCGGCACGTTCTGGCATCGCTGGGTCGGCGGCAGTTTCGCCATGGCCGAGCCATCCTATCAACGTGGCGGCCCGATCGACGGGCTGCTCAGCGAATTTGCCCGGCTCGACGAACAGGCGGCGGTGCTGGCGCCGGCCAATCTGAGCGACCTCGAGGCGGCGACGCTGCCATGCGCCGGCGTGACGGCATGGCATGCGCTGTTTACGGAGGGCAGCGTCAAACCCGGCGACACCGTGCTTTGCCTCGGCACCGGCGGCGTTTCGCTGTTTGCGGTGCAGTTCGCCGCCGCTGCCGGGGCGCGCGTCATCGTGACGTCGAGCAGCGACGAGAAGCTTGCGCGGGCAAAGCAACTTGGCGCGCAGGATGGCGTGAACTATCGCAGCGTCCCCGATTGGGCATCGGCCGTGCTGGGATTGACGGATGGCCGCGGCGCCGACCATATCATCGAGGTTGGCGGACCGCAGAGTTTTGCACAATCGCTGAGGGCAGCGGCGCGCGGCGCCCAGATCAACGTCATCGGCTATCTCGGCGGCAGTGACGGCGCCATCAACCCGCTCGACATCTTCCGCCGGCAGGTCAGGGCGCGAGGCATACCGGTGGGCTCACGCGAATCCTTTGAAGAGATGAACCGCGCTATCGCCGTCAACCGTTTGAAACCGGTGATCGACCGGGTCGTGCCATGGAGCCGGGCCGCCGAAGCCTTTCGGTACCTTGAACACGGCTCTCCCTTCGGCAAGGTCGTGCTCGATCATACCCAATGAGTCCGCCTGATGAGCCTGGTGCAATGAGTCGCGAGACCGCGGTCAGGGCAGGCGGTTGGCCCGTTGTAGCGCCTGCTGCGTCTGCTCGTCGGTCAGGCCCTGCAGGAAATCGTCCATCTCTTGGTCGATGAGCCCGGCGCGGCGGGCGACAACATACCAGGCACCGGCGAGGATCAGATCCGGGTCGGTGCCGATGCCGTTCATGTAGAGCTTGGCGAGACGGTTCTGGGCGGCGACATTGCCGCCCTCGGCGGCCTGCTTCATCCAGTTGAAGCCGGATTTCAGGTCGCGGGCCCCCCCGCGCCCCTCGATCATCCAGGTTGCGAGATCGATCTGTGCGGTGTCGTAGTTCTGCCGCGCGGCCTGTGCCAGCAGGCCGCGGGCGCGGACATCGTCGCGCGGCTTGCCGCCGGCGCCATTGGCGTAGACCTGTGCCATCGCATATTGTGCGTCGGCGAGCCCGGTCGCGGCAGCGCGCTCGTAATAGGATACGGCTTTGGCAATACCGGAATCGCCGGGCTCCTGTTCGACCATCAGCTGCGCAAAATTGAACTGCGCCAGGCGGTTGCCGGCCTCGGCGGCGGCCTGCATCAGCGCATAGGCCTCCTTCTCGTCCTTTTTGACGTAGCGGCCGTCGAGCAGCATCAGCGCATACTGGAATTGCGATTCCGGGACGCCCTGCTCGGCGGCAAGCGCATACCACTTCGCCGCCCCTGCCGCGTCGACCGGCACGCCGAGGCCGCGCGACAATATCTCGGCCACCAGCGTCTGTGCCGCCGGATCGCCGTTTTGAGCGCGCGAAAGCGCAAGGTTGTAGGCCGTCTTGTAGAGCCCGCGCTGAAAGGCGCCGTAGGCAGCATCGGACGGCTTTGCGCCGAAGCGGTCGGGGTTGATGGTGTCGGCCGACGGCAACGGGGTGGTGGTGGCGGGCTGCGGCAATTGTGCGGCGATCGGCTTGTCGGCAGGTTCGCTGGAATCCGGCCTGGGCTGCGGCAGCGGAACGGGTTCCGCCGCTATCGCCTGCGTCACGGCCGTTGCAAGAAAGGCGCTGAAAAGGATTTTCCGCGAGAGCACGTCAGTCCTCGAAGCGCGGCGCGGTTTCGTCGAGCAGCGCGTTGGCGGCGGCGACCGCCATCTTCGGATCGACGCCGTCGGCGAAAACGGCGCTGGACAGTGCCACGAATTCAGCGCCGGTGGCGGCGACCGCTTCCACCGAGGCAAGATCCGATCCGGCCATGACGATGCAGGGGATATGGATGACGTCCGCCCACCATTGCCCGAGCGACAGGTTGCGGGGGTGCGGCTCAGGCTTGTTGTCGTAACCGAAACGGCCGAAGAAAATGTAATCAGGCCTGACCTCGCCGAGTTCCAGCGCATCGTCGCGGGTCTTGGCGCCGCCGGTGCCGACCATCATCCTGGCCTGGAAGTGTTCGATCGTTTCGGCGAGCTCGTCCTTGCCGACCTCGACATGAATGCCGTCGGCCTGGACGCGGCCGGCGATGCGGGTGTCGCCGGCAATGATGACCGCAATGCCGGCCGCTTGCGCCACCGGCACGATCTGCTCGGCAAAGGCTTGGAAAGAGGCCTCGTCCATACCGTTTTCCGGCAGGATAAGCGAGGCGACGTCACCGCCGTCGAAGGCCGCGGCGATGCGCTCGGCCGGCACGTTCGGCGGCGCGATCAGCACGATGCGGCAGCGGTTGGGCGGCGTTGCGTCATTCATTGGTGTTCGGTCCCGGTTATCGCCTATGCCGGGCGAAGATGGTTGCATTGCGGCATAGAGCAAAGTGCGGGAGTTGAACAGGCGGCAGGGGGATCACGTTTGCCGTCAACGATTTTATGGGGCTCGGCGCATGGCTGCCGTTGGCCGAAATTCTCCCCGCCGGTCGCTTGCGGCCCCTACGCAGGCACCTTCGATTTCCACAGCGACCAGCCGAGATTCATGCCGGCGGCGGCGACCAGGATGGCGGCGGCGCCGACGATCTGCGCCGGCTGCAGCCGATGGCCGAAGGCGACGACATCGACGAGGATGGCGACGACTGGGTAGATGAAGGACAGCGACCCCTGCAGATGCGTCGGCAGCTTCTGGATGGCACCGTACATGAGGATGTACATCAGGCCGGTATGGACGATGCCGAGTGTCGCCAGCATGACCCAGCTCCGCGCATCGGCGGGAAGGTGGGTGAGATTGGCGAAGGGTGCCAGCATGAGAACGCCGACGCAGACCTGGATCAGGGCGATCAGGTGCGGCGGCGTGCCTTTGAGCTTCTTGGTGACGATAGCCGCAACGGCCCAGAAGAAAGCCGCGGCCAGCGCCATCGCAATGCCGGTAAAGTAATCCGTACCATGATCGCCTGCATCGGGCGCGGCCTGCACGATCAGCAGCATGCCGGCGAAGGCGATGCCGAGCCAGGTCAGCTTGGTCACCGTCAGCCGTTCGGAGAAGAAGAGCGCGCCAAAACCCACCAGCATGAAGGGCTGCGTGTTGTAAACGGCCGTGGCGATCGAGATCGACGCGCGGGAAAACGCGCTGAACAGCAACAGCCAGTTGATAACGATGGCAGCACCGCCGAGAGCCGCGATCGCGACGATGCGAAGCGACAGCCTGCCACGCAGCAGTCCCAGCGCCGCGCAGATGATCAGCAGCGTTACCGCCCCGAAAGCACAGCGCCAGAACACCACGTCCATGATGGGCTGGCCGGAAAGGACGACGAACCAGCCGATCGTGCCGAGGATCGCCATCGCCGCCGTCATTTCGATCGTGCCGCGTACCGTGTTGTCCATGGATGCTCCTGAAACCCGTTGAGATTTTATAATCCCACAGCGGATCGGGTCTTTCCATGACTTCTAGCCGGTGATATGCAGGACGAACCTCATTAAATTAGGTAAACATCGGCTTTTTCTTGGAATTGTAAAATGCTGGACGAGCTCGATAGAAAGCTCCTCGATATCCTGGTCAAGGATTCACGGACCTCGCTGAAGGAACTGGCGCTGCAGGTCGGGCTGTCGTCACCAAGCGTTTCGGAGCGGCTTCGGCGGCTAGAGGATCGCGGCGTCATCCGCGCGTTCACCATCGACATCGATCCGCAGGCGCTCGGCTACGCCTTGCAGGCGATCGTTCGCATCCGGCCATTGCCGGGCAAGCTGCACATCGTCCAGAAGCTGATCGAGGAAATCCCGGAATTCGGCGAATGCGACAAGGTGACGGGCGATGACTGCTTCGTTGCCCGGCTGTTCGTCCGCTCGATCGGCGAGCTCGACGGGATTCTCGACCGCATCGCCGACAAGGCCGAAACCAGCACCGCCATCATCAAGGCGCAGCCGATCCGGAGACGCCCGCCGCCGCTCGACATGCCAAACATGTGACGGGTTTCGGTGGCGTGGCCCACATATTTGCGGTCGCGGCCTGACCATTTCTGGTCTATTCCAGAGTTCAACTTTCCCTCCAGCGTCCCTTCCCATGTCAGGCCTGCTCGTCGATCCCTGGTTCTATGCCGCGGCCATTCCGGCCGTCATCCTCGTCGGCCTGTCGAAAGGCGGCTTCGGCGGCGCCGTCGGTTTTGTCGGCGTGCCGTTGATGGCGCTGACCATGCCGCCGGTTCAGGCTGCCGCAATTCTTCTGCCAATTCTGTGCCTGATGGACATTGTCTCGGTGTGGACGTGGTGGGGTATCTTCGACCGCAAGATGCTGGCCGACATGATGCCGGGCGCCGTGATCGGCATTGCCCTTGGCTGGCTGACGGCGGCACTTGTAACCGAAGAGATGGTGCGGCTGATCGTCGGCGCGGTTGCCCTGATCTTCGTGCTGCGCTGGCTCTATTTGCAGCTCCGCCACGGTGCCGGCCACGCGGCGGAGCCCAACCGCGTCGCCGCGGGCTTCTGGGGTACTGTTGCCGGGTTCACCAGCTTCGTCGCCCATGTCGGCGGCCCGCCTTTTCAGGTCTATGCGCTGCCCATCAGGCTCGATCCGAAGGTGCTGTCGGGCACCGCGGCGATCTTCTTCGCCGTCACCAATGCGCTGAAGCTCATCCCTTATTTCGCGCTCGGCCAGTTCGATACCACCAATTTGACTGCGTCGGCGGTGCTGATGCCGCTGGCGCCGCTGTCGACAATCGCCGGCGCCTGGCTGGTGCGGCGGATGCGGCCGGAGCTGTTCTATCCCTTCACCTATGCGACCGTGGCGGTCGTCGCGGTCAAGCTTCTGTGGGACGGCATCGCCGGCCTCCTGTAAGACGGCGGCCCCATTCGGCCGCCGCCGGTTCCTTACACCTCAGGCGGCACTCGGCAGCAGCTGCCGCGTCCTGCCAAGCGCGAGCGCGGCGCCGGTTGCCAGTACGAACGCCATGCAGCCCAGAATGGTGATGTCGTGCAGCGTCGGCTTCAGCACCATGTCCGCGATGATCACCAGCATCACCGAATAGTCGAAGCGCGCGGCGCTGAGGACGCGCTGGCCCTGGGCAAGCACTGCCGGCGTCACGCCCTCCTTGGCGATCATGCCTGCCATGCGGTCGGCAGTCGGCTTGAAGATGAACATGCCGATGCAGAAGGTCGTCGCATAACCGGCAAGGCCGATCAGCACCCACAGATCGGAAAAGCCGACCCAGAAGCCGCACATGATGAGGCCGAAAAGCAATGTCAGCATCGACATCGGCGCGAAGAACCGGTTGCCGAGCTCGCCGGTGGCGCGCATCGCCTGCAGCATGCCTTCGACGTTTCCAGCGCGGTCGGCGCGTACCGCGAGCAGCATCAGCGTGAAGCCGCCGCCGACCCAGAGGATCGCCGAGACGATATGCAGAAATTTAACGGCCGAGTACCAGTCCATTATTCGCTCCTTGAGAGATTTGATGATTTGCCGGAGCGCAAGGTTTGCTCCGCCTCGTTGCGAGGAGCGGGCGTTTACCGCGGCGCCTGTTTCGGAACGATGTCGCGCGGCGAGCGGATCTGTTTCGATATGTCGGTCACGATCTGGAGGAAACATGGCGCAAGCGCGTCGCCCCGACTTTCCAGCCGGTAGTGGGAACGGGTGCCGTGGCCAGTCAGCTGTGCTGTTACGGCACAGATGCTGGGCGCTTGATCGAAAAATATGCCCTGCGTTAAGGCTTCGTTAAGCTTTACAGGCGTTTACTATGTCCATCCAGTGATCTGGATTCTTACCGAGTGGTTGGAGCCACTTTGTTTGACGCCTCCCTGTTAAACTCCTGAGAGCCGCCTTATCCGCGGCTCTTTTTTTGTCCGCCGGCATGGGCGTCCTTCCGGCTAAATGCGGCCGTTAACCGTTTGTTAAACATGTGCTTGCCTTCGCTGGCAGCGAAGCGCATTTTCAAGCTTCAGTCGTTTAGGCTGCCGGATATGGCGGCCAAGAGCCGAATCGGCCGGCTGTCAGGCAAGTGCAGGGGCGTAGCGATGAACGAGCCTTCGAAGGCGAGCGCGAAAACCATCAAGCTGGCGGAGCGCCGGGTTTTCTCCCAATCCTTCAAGCCGCTCTATCAGGAAGGCATGGGCCTGGTCGAGCAGGCGGCCGAATATCTCGACGGCAAGGGCCGCGCCGAGGCCAAGAAGCTGTCGAGGCTGGCGGCGACGCTTTATGCGGCCGAATCGATGCGGCTGACCACCAGGCTGATGCAGGTCGCCTCGTGGCTGCTTTTGCAGCGGGCGGCGAATTCCGGCGAGATGACCCGCGATCAGGTGGCCTCAGAAAAATCCAAGGTGCGTCTCGACACTGCCTCGGCGCATGATGAGGCGCCCGGCTGGGCCGAGCTGCCGAAGGATTTCATCGACCTCGTCAACCGTTCGCTGCGGCTGCAGGCGCTGGTGCGCCGGATGGACGAGGAGATCTATGGCGGCCTTGCCGAGGTGCCGCCGTCGAGCCGTCGCCTCAATCCGGTCTCCGACCAGATCACGCTGCTCAACACGGCTTTCGCCCGCGGCTGAGAGACCGTTTCATAATTCTACTCCGGCGGCCATCTAGACTAACCGCGAAGGGATGGGCTCGCGATCATCAGGCGGGGAGAATCACGCAGCAGCAGGCGCGATCCGACCTCCACGATAGACCTGATCGCTGGGAGCAGCTCCTGTCCCAATGACGTCAGCTCATACTCCACGGTCGGCGGCGATGTCGGCATCACGTGGCGTGCGAGGACGCCACGCTCCTCGAGATCGCGCAACCTGGCGGTCAGCACCTTCGCCGAAATGGCTGGGATATCGCGGCGCAATTCGGAGAACCGGCGCGGGCCGTCGCTCAAGGACCAGAGCACCTCGGGTGTCCAGCACCCGCCAAGCAGCGCCATGCACCTCGACATGGGGCAGCCGGGAAGCGCCTTCACCTTCGTTCGCATCCTGAGGACCATCGCGCATCTTCCATGAGAGTTTCCAGTTGGTTATCGGAAAATGATGGTAACTACAAGATACGTGGTTTCCGAGGGTAACGAGAGCCGCTATCTGAGGCTCTCAATCCATCCAACCACGAAATGGACAGAACGATGTACGCAATAACTGGAGCAACAGGACAGCTTGGCCGTCTCGTGATCGACGCACTGCTGAAGACAGTTCCGGCCAGCCGGATCGTTGCGGCGGTTCGTGATCCGGCAAAGGCCCGCGATCTTGTCCAACGCGGCGTAGTCGTGCGGGAGGCGGACTATAATCGTCCCGACACGCTCCCGATGGCGCTGGCCGGCATCGATAGACTGCTGCTGATTTCCTCGACCGAAGTCAGCGGCCGCTTGCCGCAGCATCGGTCAGTGATCAAGGCCGCCCAACGGGTGGGGGTTTCGCTGATCGCTTACACAAGCATGCTGCATGCGGACACGTCTCCCGCGAGGCTCGCGGTCGAACATCGGCAGACGGAGGAGGTCATCGCGGCCTCCGGCCTACCCGCCGTCATCCTGCGCAACGGCTGGTACACCGAGAACCATCTGATGGCGCTCCCGGCGGCTCTGGAGCACGGCGCCTTCATCGGCGCCGCAAATGAGGGGCGCTTCTCGTCCGCGGCGCGGCAGGATTATGCCGAGGCCGCGGCCGTGGTGCTGACGAGCGAGGATCAAGCAGGGAGGACTTACGAGCTCGCCGCGGACCAAGCCTTCACGCTCGCCGAGCTTGCGGCGAAGGTCTCGCGGCAATCGGGCAAGGCGATCGCCTACAACGATCTTGCCGGGGCGGCCTATGAGGGTGTGTTGACAGGCGCCGGGCTGCCCGCCGATCTCGCCGCTATCCTGGCCGATGCCGACATTGCAGCCTCACGCGGAGCGTTGTTCGATGACGGCGGCGCCATGAGCCGGCTGATCGGTCGACCGACAACGCCACTGGAGAGCGTCGTTGCGGCAGCATTGCGCGGTTGAAACCGAGACGGCTGTCACATCCGCCAAAGGATCAGAGGACCGTCTGTCGCTCGCGCCAACAGTTATTCAAACGACTAGACTAGCGCAGCTTTCTGCGCTTCCGGTGCTCGCGTACTTATGTACGCTCCGCTCCGGTTCTCGAAAACCACGCTATCTGTCTCGCCAGAGCGAATTCTCAAACATTCTCTAAACCAGACTCGGTTGCTGTTTCTGGTTTGTTCACATTTCGCTGGCATCGCTGCTCGCCGGGGTTAAAGTTGACGGATGGGGGAAGCGATTCGCATCATCGGCATCGATCCAGGGCTGAGGCGCACCGGCTGGGGCATAGTCGAAAGCCTCGGCAATTCGCTGCGCTTCGTCGCTTCCGGCACGGTGCGGTCCGACGACAAGGCCGCGCTGGCGGTGCGTCTTTGCCAATTGCATGACGGGCTCGCCGAGATCCTGCATGCCGCGATGCCGCACGAGGCGGCGGTCGAGCAAACTTTCGTCAACAAGGACGCGGCGGCGACGCTGAAACTCGGCCAGGCACGCGGCATCGCCATGCTGGTGCCGGCGCGTGCCGGCCTTGTCGTTGCCGAATATGCGCCAAACGCCGTCAAAAAGGCGGTGATCGGCGTCGGCCATGGCGACAAGAAGCAGATCCACATGATGGTCAAGGTGCTGATGCCGAAGGCGACTTTCGACACCGACGACGCCGCCGATGCGCTGGCCATCGCCATCTGTCACGCGCATCACCGGCAGAGCATCGCCTACAGGATGGCGGCGCTGGCCGGATAAGTATGTTCTTGACTTGTTCTCCAGTGGGCAATAGGTAATACCAACGAGGTATTACCATGCGCGTTACCACCAAGGGCCAAGTGACCATCCCGAAGGAAATACGGGATCATCTCGGTATCGGCCCGGGCTCGGAGGTGGAGTTCGTCCCCACCGAGGACGGCGCTCGTGTCATAGCCGTCGACGAAAACATGTCGGAGGAGGAAGCCTCGCGCAGATTCAGCCAGATACTCGATCGTATGGCCGGTACGCTGGATCTGGGAGGCATGACGGCGGATGAATATGTGGAATGGCTGAGGGGCCCACGTGAAGATCTCGACATTGATTGACACAAATGTCTTGATCGACGTTTGGGGTCCTGCCGGACGGGAGACGAAATGGTCGGCATCCGCGATTACCGCATGCCGGCGCGACGGCGCACTCGTAATCAATGCAATCGTCTGGTCCGAGCTCGCGCCGTTGATTGCGACCGAACAGGCTCTTCGTCAAGCAGCCGACATGCTCAAGATGGATCGCGAATTTCTGCCGTGGGAAGCAGCCTTCCTCGCTGGTGTCACGCACTCGCGCTATCGCCGCGCCGGCGGCCTCAGCGAACGAACGCTGCCGGATTTCTTTATTGGAGCCCATGCGGTTGTCGCCGGGCATCGCCTGCTGACGCGCGATGCCGCGCGCTATCGCAGCTATTTCCCGGACCTCGATATCATCTCTCCGGAAACCCACCCGGCATGATCGGCAAGCTCAAATGATCGGCAAGCTAAAAGGCACGCTGGACGAGATCGACGAGGATTTCTGCATCGTCGACGTGCATGGCGTCGGCTACGTTGCCTATTGCTCGGCGCGTACGCTTGCCGCGTTGCCGCCGCCCGGCGAGGCGGTGGTGCTGTTCATCGAGACCTATGTGCGCGAGGACATGCTGCGGCTCTATGGGTTCCAGTCGGTGCTGGAGCGCGAATGGTTCCGGCTGTTGATGAACAATGTGCAAGGCGTCGGCGCCAAGGTGGCGCTGGCCATCCTGTCGACGCTGGCGCCGGCCGACCTCGCCAATGCGATTGCGCTGCGCGATATCGCCATGGTCAGCCGCGCGCCTGGCGTCGGCAAGAAGGTCGCCGAGCGCATCGTCACCGAATTGAAGAACAAGGCGCCGGCCTATGCGGGCACTGCCTCCGGCACCATCGGCCTGAAGCAGGAGCTCGGCGAGCGCGTCGCCTCGGCGCCGATCACCGACGCCGTCTCGGCGCTGGTCAATCTCGGCTATTCGCGCGACACCGCCGCCAATGCGGTGGCGGCGGCGCTGAAGACGGCAGGCGAAGAGGCGGACGCGTCGAAGCTGATCCGCTTCGGGCTGAAGGAGCTGGCACGGTGAGACGTTGCTGGAAAGTGAAATTCCAACTACTGTCTGATCGGTAAGAATTTTTTGCAGGAGTAAGAATATGGGCGCATATGCCAGTCTGACCTCCAAGGGACAGCTCACGATTCCAAAGGACGTCCGCGACGCCTTGTCGCTCAAGACGGGCGACACGATCGCCTGGACGGTGATGGATGGCTATTTGGTCGGGACGCCGCGCAATCTCGACTTCGCCGACCTAGCCGGATTTCTCGGCGATCCACCCGGCGGTCCCGCTTCCCTGGAAGAGATCGATGCGGCTGTGAGGGAGGCCGTAGGCCAGCACGTTGTTGGTGACAAGCCACAGGGCGGAAAAGAGGGCGACGCGTGACGTCGATAGGTATCGATACCAACGTTCTGCTTCGAATGGTGCTGAACGATGATGCCGAGCAACAGGCCAAGGCTCTCGCCTTCGGTAAGAGCCTCAGCGGCGACAAGCTCGGCTTTGTGAGTTTAATTGTGCTGGTGGAATTCAGTTGGTCACTGCTTTCGCGTTACCGGCAGCCAAAGGAGCAAATACTGGCCGCGATCCAGAGATTGCTCAAGATCAAGATGCTGGTGTTTGAGGATTTCGATGCCATCGTGATCGCGCTCGAACGATCGAATTCGAGCCAGGTCGACTTTGCTGATGCGCTGATAGCCGAGCACAATCGAAATTTCGGTTGCTCGCATACGGTCACGTTCGACCAGCGGGCTGCAAGGTCCATTGCCGGTATGGAACTGCTCGCATGAGCCTTTCGCCACGCCTCATTGCTCCCGACAGACGCGGCGAGGACGCCGAGCAGACCTTGCGGCCGCAGACGCTCGGCGACTTCGTCGGCCAGGCGGCGGTGCGGGCCAATCTCAAAGTGTTCATCGAAGCCGCCAAGGGCCGTAGCGAAGCGCTCGACCATGTGCTGTTCGTCGGCCCGCCCGGCCTCGGCAAAACGACGCTGGCGCAGATCATGGCGCGCGAGCTTGGCGTGAATTTCCGCTCGACCTCGGGTCCGGTCATCGCCAAGGCCGGTGATCTCGCGGCGCTGCTCACCAACCTCGAAGACCGCGACGTGCTGTTCATCGACGAGATCCACCGGCTCAACCCGGCGGTCGAGGAAATCCTCTATCCGGCGATGGAGGATTTCCAGCTCGACCTGATCATCGGCGAGGGGCCGGCGGCGCGCTCGGTCAAGATCGACCTGGCCCGCTTCACGCTTGTCGCCGCCACCACCCGGCTCGGTCTTTTGACCAACCCGCTGCGCGACCGCTTCGGCATTCCGGTGCGGCTCAATTTCTACTCGGTCGAGGAACTCGAGCAGATCGTGCGGCGCGGCGCCCGCATCCTTGCCATGCCGCTCGGCGACGACGGTGCCTTGGAGATCGCCCGGCGGGCGCGCGGCACGCCGCGCATCGCCGGCCGGCTGTTGCGCCGGGTGCGCGACTTCGCCAGCGTTGCCGGCGACGGTCATGTCGACCGCAAGGTCGCCGACGAGGCGCTGACGCGGCTGGAGGTCGACGGGCTCGGCCTCGACGCGCTCGACCGCCGTTATCTGTCGATGATCGCCCGGAATTTCGGCGGCGGGCCGGTCGGCATCGAGACAATCGCTGCCGGGCTTTCCGAGCCACGCGATGCCATCGAGGACATCATCGAACCCTTTCTGATCCAGCAAGGCTTCATCATGCGTACCCCGCGCGGCCGCGTGCTGGCGGCCAATGCCTGGCGGCATCTCGGCCTCGACGCGCCAAAGGACCTGGCGCAGCAGCAGATCAGCCTGTTCCAGGAAGAACCCTAAGTTCCGCTGCTTATGGCTTCGGTGCTGGCAGTTCCCCGGCCCAGCCCTCCAGGTCTTGATCATCGCCGGTCTATGCGCAAAACAGGTGTTGCTTGAAACAGGGCCTGTCGGGCCAAAAGGACAGCGCAATGGACGATCACGGTGAATCGGCATTGTCCGCAGGACTTTCCGGCGCGCTGACGGAATTCGGCCATCGATTGATGGCGCGGGTCTATTATGCCGATACCGATTTTTCCGGCGTCGTCTACCACGCACGCTATCTCGAATTCTTCGAGCGCGGCCGTTCCGACTATCTGCGGCTGGCCGGCGTCCACCACACCGAGCTTGCCGACGGCAAGCATGGCGAGAAAATAGTCTGGGTGGTGCGGCGCATGGAGATCGATTTCCGCGGTTCGGCCCGCATGGATGACATCCTGACCATCGACACGCGCACCGACGAGATTTCCGGTGCGCGCATCGTCATGGCGCAGCAATTGAAGCGCGGCAGCGAAGTGCTGGTCGCGGCGCGTGTCGAAGCGGCGATCGTCGGCGAGAACGGGCGGCCGCGGCGCTTTCCCAAGGACTGGATCGCAGCCTTCATGCCCAGAACGCGCAAATAAAGGTTCAGAGGCGGACGATCCCGGAGCTCCCGGTCCAGGCCAGAATCGCGAGGCGGCCTATCAGGGCGCGGCAATGCGCCGCGCTGTACGTCCTAACCCATCCTTAACCATAACGGTCCATGAAGGGATTGGTTAAGATTGGGAGAATCCAAGCGCCTTCCTTTCACCAATATTTGCCCCGAAAAGGCCGCCAACGGTGCATTTGGGGTTATTCCGCAAGCCTAACGCGAACGGACCACAAGGGATGCCCATGGGCCAGCCGCCAGCCACGCCCCGAAAATCTTTAAGGACGTAACATGGAAAACATCGCTCTCGCCGAACCGGGCGCGCATTTATCGATTTGGGCCTTGTTCATGCAGGCCGGTTGGGTGGTCAAGCTGGTCATGATCGGGCTGCTTGGTGCCTCGATCTGGACCTGGGCGATCATCGTCGACAAGCTCGTCGCCTATGCCCGCATGCGGCTGGCGCTCAATCGCTTCGAACAGGTGTTCTGGTCGGGGCAGTCGCTGGAAGAGCTTTACCGCACGCTCGCCGACCGCAAGACGACCGGCATGAGCGCGATCTTCGTCGCCGCCATGCGCGAATGGAAGAAAAGCTTCGAGAAGGGCGCGAAATCGCCGCTCGGCCTGCAGACCCGCATCGACAAGGCTATGGATCTGGCGCTGACCCGCGAGATGGAAAAACTTGAAGGGCGGCTCGGCTTCCTCGCCACCACCGGCTCGGCGGCGCCCTTCATCGGCCTGTTCGGCACCGTGATCGGCATCATGACCTCGTTCCAGGCGATTGCAGCCTCGAAGAACACCAGCCTGTCGGTGGTCGCGCCCGGCATCGCCGAAGCGCTGCTGGCGACGGCCATCGGCCTGCTCGCCGCCATCCCGGCCGTCATCGCCTACAACAAGCTGTCGTCGGATGCGAGCAAGATCGCGGTGCGCATGGAAGGGTTCGCGGATGAGTTCTCCGCCATACTCTCGCGCCAAATCGATGAAAAAGTCGCGCAGAAGGCTTGAGGAACGATCATGGGAATGTCTGTAAGCGCAGGTGGCGGAGGACGCGGTGGTCGAGGCCACAGGCGGCGCGGCCGCCATCACGCGATGATATCGGAAATCAATGTCACGCCGATGGTCGACGTGATGCTGGTGCTGCTGATCATCTTCATGGTCGCCGCACCCATGTTGACGGTCGGCGTGCCGGTCACCCTGCCGGAGACGAAGGCCAAGGCGATGAACACCGATACCCAGCCGATTACGATTACGATCGACGGCACAGGCAAGATCTTCGTGCAGGAGACCGAAATCCCGCAGGAGGAGCTGATCGCCAAGCTGAAGGCGATTTCTAAGACCGGCTACGAAGAGCGCATTTACGTCAAGGGCGACAAGACCACCAATTATGGCGACGCGATGGTGGTGATGGGTCTCATCCAGGACGCAGGCTACAAGAACCTCGGCCTGATTACACTGCCGAAACAGGATCAATAAACGCGAGATGAGGACCGGCCTCACCACATCGGTGATCTTGCATACGGTGGCGATCGCTTTCGGGCTGTTCACGCTGTCGGCGCCGCCCGCGATGCCTGCGTCCGATGCGGAATCGGTGTCGGTCGAGATCGTGCCGATGGAAGCGACGGCACAGGTCCTGCAAGGCGACAAGAAGGCTGTAATGCACGACAAGCCGGCGCCGCTACCGACGCAGCGTCCCGACATCGTTCCCGATGCCCAGAAAGTCGGCGATAACAGCGTCGACACCGACAAGCAGCCGACACCTGAGCCCAAGCCCCAGCCGGTCGACATGACGGCGGCTCCGCCACCCGCGCCGACGCCGGTCGAAAAGCCCAAGCCTGAGGACGTGCCGAAGCCGAAGGAAAAGCCGAAGCCTATTCCCGCTACGGAGGTGGCGCCGGTGCCGCAGCCGAAGGAAGAGGTCAAGCCCGAACCTGTCAAGCAGACCGAGCCCAAGCCGACGCCGGCCAAGGAGCCGACGCCCACGCCGCCGCAGGACAAGACTGCCGCAATCGATCCGCAGCCCGAGGTCAAGCCGGATGCCGTCGCCGAGGCGATTGCCAAGCAACCGCCGACCGAGGAGGCGCAGCTTCCGGACTCGGCGCCGGCGCCTGAGGCTCGGCCGAAGCCGCAGCCGGCCCAGGCTGAAAGCGCGAAGGCGCCGGAGCGCAAGGACGCCGACAAGCCGGTCAAGGAAGCCTCGTCCAAGCCGAAATCGGACGACAAGCAATTCAATGCCGACGAGATCTCGGCGCTGCTCGACAAACGGAAGCCGTCCGGCGGCGGCGCCAAGCGCTCGACCCAGCAGGCATCGCTCGGCGGCGAGAAGGACCAGGGCCAGAAGCTTTCGAAATCGGAGCAGGGGGCATTGGAGGCCCAGCTTGGTGGTTGCTGGACGCTTCCGGCAGGGCTCGAGGGTTCGGAGAATTTCGTCGTCGTGGTCCGGTTTAATCTGGACGCCTCCGGCAAGCTGGATGGCCGGCCGAGCGTTGAAAAGTCGAGCGGAAACCGCCCGTTTGACGAAAGTGCAGTGCGCGCGGTTCAGAAATGCGATGTGGCCGGCTTGCAGGTTCCGGCGGGCAAGCAAGACATCTGGTCCGACGTTCGGGTCACTTTTGACCCCAGGGAGATGCTCGGTCTTTAGGCCCGGCTCCCACAGAATCAGCGAAGAGAAGCGAGAAGACATGAAATCCATCCTCAAGCCGCTCCTGACGATCGCAGCGATGGCGCTGGGTATGACTGTTGCTGTCACCCTGCCGGCGCGGGCGCTCGTTGAGCTCAACGTCAATAAGGGCAATGTCGAGCCGTTGCCGATCGCCATCACGGACTTCGAGGGCGGCGATGCGCTCGGCGCCGAGATTTCCGGCATCGTCAGTGCCGACCTGAAACGCTCCGGCCTGTTTGCGCCGATCGACAAAAGCGCTTTCATTGAAAAGATCTCGAACCCGGATGCCACGCCGCGCTTCGAAGACTGGAAGGTGATCAATGCGCAGGCGCTGGTCACCGGCAGTGTCGGCAAGGAGGCTGACGGCCGCATTCGCGCCCAGTACCGGTTGTGGGACACGTTTGCCGGCCAGCAGATGTCGGGCGAGCAGTTCTTCGCCAACGACGCCAATACCAGGCGCGTCGCCCATATCATCGCCGATGCGATCTACGAGCGGCTGACCGGCGAGAAGGGCTATTTCGACACGCGCGTCGTCTTCATCGACGAATCCGGTGCCAAGAATGCGCGCAAGAAGCGGCTTGCCATCATGGACCAGGACGGCGCCAACGTCCGCTATCTGTCGAACGGCAAATCGATCGTGCTGACGCCGCGCTTCTCGCCGAACCGGCAGGAAATCACCTACATGTCCTACGAGAGCGGCCAGCCGCGGGTTTACCTTTTGCAGATCGAGACGGGGCAGCGCGAACTGGTCGGCAATTTCCCCGGCATGACGTTTGCGCCGCGCTTTTCGCCGGACGGCCAGAAGGTAATCATGAGCCTGCTGCGCGATGACGGCAATTCCAACATCTTCGCCATGGATCTGAGAAGTCGCTCGACGACCAGGCTCACCAACTCGACCGCCATCGATACCTCACCGTCCTACTCGCCTGACGGCAGCAAGGTGGTGTTCACCTCGGATCGCGGCGGCCGCGCGCAGATCTATGTGATGGGCGCCGACGGCTCGGGCCAGACCCGCATCTCGTTTGGCGACGGCGTCTATTCGACGCCGGTGTGGTCGCCGCGCGGCGATCTCATCGCCTTCACCAAGCAGACCGGCGGCGAATTCCAGATCGGCGTCATGCGCACCGACGGTTCGGGTGAGCGCATCCTGTCCACCGGCTTTCAGCAGGAAGGGCCGACCTGGGCGCCCAACGGCCGGGTGCTGATGTTCTTCCGCGATTCCAATGGCGGACCAAAACTTGTTTCGGTCGATCTCACCGGCCGCAACGAACAGTCGATCCCGACGGCGAACTTCGCCTCGGATCCGGCCTGGTCGCCGCTGCTGGAGTGATGGAAGAAGAACTGAGGAATTGAAGAACTGAAGAACTGAGGAGTTGAAGAACTGAAGAGTTGAAGAACTGAAGAATGGAGAAGGCAGGGGTCTACATCGAGCACGCGAGGGATTTAGAAGTCTATAAGCGTGCCTATGCGGTTTCCCTTGGGGTACACAGAGCCACGCTTGCTTTTCCGAAAATGGAGCAATACGCGCTCGCCGATCAACTACGTCGTTCCAGCAAGGCGATCTGCGCCAATTTGGCCGAAGGCTTTGCCAAACAGACTCACTCCAAGCCCGAATTCGCACGCTTCATTTCGATGGCCATAGGATCATGCAGTGAGGTGGAGACCTGGATTTCGTATGCGTTCGACCTCGAGTACATCACACAGGCGCAACGCGACGATTGGTTGCAATCCTATGCCCGCATCTACGGAATGCTGGTCAATCTCAGAGAGAAGCTGAGGTGATCTCTTTCCTCAATTCCTCAGTTCTTCAGTTCCTCAATTCCCTCTTTTTCATGTTTTGGCCGCATTTCCGCCTACGGTCCGCGCTCATTGTCGCCCCTCGGCAGAACGGTTGCGGACGGCAGCCGAAAACCAAATTTTAACCGTGTTTCTTGAGCGTCGGTTAACCCAAACGTGGTTACTGGACGATCAATGAAATCACTCGAATTGCGAAGGAGAGGCGGCATGGGCCGTATCGCAGCACTTACCACAAACCCGGTCATGATCGCGCTGGTCGCTATGCTCGCGATCACCGGTTGCGCCTCGAAGAAGACGCCGAACAGCGCCGCCGATCTTGGCCTCAACGGCGCCGGCGCGGCAACGCCAGGGTCGGCCCAGGACTTTACCGTCAATATCGGCGACCGCATCTTCTTCGATACCGATTCGTCCTCGATCCGCGCCGATGCGCAGACGACGCTGTCGCGCCAGGCGCAGTGGCTGAACCAGTACAAGCAGTATGCCATCGTCATCGAAGGCCATGCCGACGAGCGCGGGACGCGCGAATACAATCTGGCGCTCGGCGCCCGCCGTGCTGCCGCCACACGCGACTTCCTGGTCGCCAAGGGTGTTTCGGCGCAGCGCCTGAAGACCATTTCCTACGGCAAGGAGCGTCCGGTCGCGGTTTGCGACGACATCTCCTGCTGGTCGCAGAACCGCCGCGCCGTAACCACGCTGGGCGGCGCCGGTTCTTGATCGGCATAAATGCAACACTTGGTGTGAAAGGCGGCCAAAAGGCCGCCTTTTTCATATCTGCTCGCTCCAAACAAAATTTGGCCGAAGTCTCACGTCCTGTTAAGAGCCGAGAGCGTCTGGCTAGTCCCCAGTTGACTGGTCTACTTCGAATGAGAGGCGCGCAACAATGGTTTCACGGCGAGAGGCACATGCATTTCAGATCGGTCTTGAGCGGCACGCTTGCGCTGCTGCTCGTATCAAGTATCGCGGCACTTGCTGACGGGGCAAACGGCACCGGGCCGTCATCGGAAAGCGGTTTTTCCTTCCACCTGCCGACGATCAAACTGCCCGGCATTTTCGGCGAAAAGAAAAAGCCGGATCAGGTTCAATTCGCGCAACAGGATGGCACCGGCACTCCGGCGCTGGAGGAACAGCTCCGGCAGATGAATGGCAAGATCGAGGAACTCAATTTCCAGGTCCTGCAGATGCAGGAGCAGATCCGCAAGCAGCAGGAAGACAACGAATTCCGCTTCCAGCAGTTGGAAGGCGGTCCGCAAGGCGCGCAGCAGCCGGCCGAGCAGAAGAAGTCCGAGGCGGCGCCTAGCAGCGACAGCCCCAACGGCGACAGTAACGTGGCGGAGGCGCCGGGGACGCCGGCTCCGGCCGATGCGGGCAAGGCCGCAGACGGCGACAAGAGCGTCGAGGACGTCATCGTCGAATCGCCCAACGGCGATCCCGGCAAGCTGATCCCCGGCGCGCCGCCCAAGACGTTCGGCACCATCACCGTCGACAAAAACGGCAATGTCGTCGAAGCCGACGGCAATGCCCAAGCGAATGCGCCGCAGCAGAATACGGCCCCAGCCAACGGCGCCAGCGCAGCCGGCAACAAGGCCGGTAAATCCGATGATACGGTGGTCGCGGCACTCCCGTCGACCAACGATCCGGAAGAGCTTTACCGCAATTCTTACCAGTTCATCCTGTCGGGCGACTACAGCACCGCCGAACAGGGCTTCCGCGACCATATCGCCCGTTTTCCCAAGGACGCCAAAGCGGCGGACGCGCATTACTGGCTTGGTGAATCGCTGCTCGGCCAGCAGAAATACCGCGATGCGGCCGAGACTTTCCTCGCTGCCAGCAAGGACTATCCCAAGGCCAAGAAAGCGCCAGACATGCTGCTGAAGCTCGGCGTTTCACTTGTCGGGCTGAAGCAGCGCGACGTGGCCTGTGCCACCTTCAGCGAGATCGGCAAGCGCTACCCCGATATTTCCGGCGCGCTCAAGGAGCGGGTCAAGCAGGAAAGGGCGCTCGCGGCGTGCTAGTTTTTCTGTTGCATGTCGTAGCCCCAAAACCGGGTCCACTTTTGGACGACATGCATGACGCTCGACACCGAGCCTGACCTTTCGGATTTTTCGCAGATCGACTTTTCCAACGGCGCTGTTGCGGCCGTGTCCGGCGGCAGCGACTCGACCGCCCTTCTCCTCCTCCTCAAAGCCCATCTCGACCGTAACGCCCCGGCAACGAAATTGCTGGCGGTAACGATCGATCATCAATTGCGGCCGCAAGCGGCAGCGGAAGCGCAAGCCGTGGCCAGGCTGTGCGCGGCGCGCGGCATTGCCCATCGCGTCCTCGCCTGGTCGGGGCACAAACCATCGACCGGCCTGCCTGCCGCCGCGCGCGAGGCGCGCTATCGGCTGCTCGCCGAGGCCGCCGAAGCGGCAGGCATCGGCCTGATCCTGACCGGCCACACCGCCGACGACCAGGCCGAGACCGTGCTGATGCGGCAAGCACGTGACGAGTGGGCGCGTGACGAGCGGCCAAGTGATGGAGGGCCAAGTGATGCAGGGCAAAGCGACGATGGATCGCGCGACGAAGGGCGGGGCCTTGCCGGCATGGCGCCGGCAACCCTCTACGAGTGGCGGCACTGGATCGTGCGGCCGCTGCTCGGCATAAGGCGTGCTCAGCTGCGCGAATTCCTGCGGCGTGAACAGGTTGCCTGGATCGATGATCCGACCAATGCCGATACCGCTTTCGAGCGGCCGCGCGTCCGCGCAGCACTTGCCGAAGGCGATGGTGCGCCTCGCGTGGCTGAAGCGATAGCGCTGGCCAGAAAGGCGGCGGTCGAGCGTGAGCAGCTGGGACATCGCGCGGCCATGCTGATCCGCAGCTTGGCCTCCAGGCCGGCCGCCGGCCTCGTCCGCCTCGATCAGGATTTTGCGACGGCCGCCGACAGCCGGGCGGCCATTTATGCGCTGCGCATCCTGCTGGCGGCGACCGGCGGCACCGCCTTCCTTCCCGACCAGGCCCGCAGCGAAGCCCTTTTCGGCCGGTTCCGCACCGGGCCGCTTTGTGCCACATTGTCGCGGACCGTGATCGATGCCCGGCGTACGGGCATCTTTCTGCACCGCGAATTGCGGGATCTGCCGCCCGCTGTTGCGGTTTCCGGCAATGCGCTTTGGGACTGCCGCAGACGGATCACATTGGGCGACAGTTCAGGTGCATTGTTGATCGCGCCGCTGTTGGTAGCACCGCTCGGGGCGGCTCTTGCCGCAAAGCGGGCAATTGAAGGGCATGGCACGCCGGCAAGCCTTGTACGTGCCGCCTTGGCCGCCGAGCCGGCGCTCTGGCGGGACGGCGAATGCCTTGGTTTGCTCGGGGAAGGCCCGATGCCGGCGGCTGTCGCCGCATATCCGGCAGTCGCGCCCTTCGCCCGTTTCCTGCCGTCCTTCGATCTGGCGCCGGCCGATGCCGTCGCCGCCTTGCTTGGCGCGGCGCCGGTTCCAGCCTCGCCATTCGGTGGCCACAGTGCCGGCCTACCACGGGCAAATGCTTAACCGAGACCTGCTGTTATGCTTGGCAAGGGGGAACGCTCTCCCTATGTTAGGGCCAAGTTTCCTCTCACGACGCGTGTCCGCCCAGCGGCGCCAACGGGACAATTGATGAATCCGAATTATCGCAACCTCGCGCTCTGGGCGATCATAGCGGTCCTGCTCATCGCTCTCTTCAATCTTTTCCAGACGCCGCAGACGCGTGGAGCCTCGAGCGATGTTCCCTATTCGCAGTTCCTGCAGGAAGTCGCGGCGGGACGGATCAAGTCGGTGACCATCGCCGGCGCCCGTATCTCCGGCAACTACACTGACAGTTCCAACGGCTTCCAGACCTATTCGCCTGGGGATCCGTCGCTGGTTTCGCGGCTGCAGGACAAGAACGTCACCATCAATGCGCGTCCTGAATCCGACGGCTCCAATTCGCTGTTCGGCACCCTGATCTCCTGGCTGCCGATGATCCTCATCCTCGGCGTCTGGATATTCTTCATGCGCCAGATGCAGTCCGGTTCCGGCCGCGCCATGGGCTTCGGCAAGTCGAAGGCCAAGCTTTTGACCGAAGCACATGGCCGCGTCACCTTCCAGGACGTCGCCGGCGTCGACGAAGCCAAGGAAGATCTGGAAGAGATCGTCGAATTCCTGCGCGACCCGCAGAAATTCCAGCGGCTCGGCGGCAAGATCCCGCGCGGCGTGCTGCTCGTCGGTCCTCCCGGAACCGGCAAGACGCTGCTCGCCCGCTCGGTCGCGGGTGAAGCCAACGTGCCGTTCTTCACCATTTCGGGCTCGGACTTCGTCGAGATGTTCGTCGGCGTCGGCGCAAGCCGCGTCCGCGACATGTTCGACCAGGCCAAGAAGAACGCGCCTTGCATCATCTTCATCGACGAAATCGACGCGGTCGGCCGCCATCGCGGCGCCGGCCTCGGCGGCGGCAATGATGAACGCGAGCAGACGCTGAACCAGCTGCTGGTCGAGATGGATGGCTTCGAATCCAACGAAAGCATCATCCTGATCGCCGCCACCAATCGGCCAGACGTGCTCGATCCGGCGCTGCTGAGGCCGGGCCGCTTCGACCGCCAGGTGGTGGTGCCGAACCCCGATATCGTCGGCCGCGAGAAGATCCTGAAAGTGCATGTGCGCAACGTGCCGCTGGCGCCCAATGTCGACCTCAAGGTGATCGCGCGCGGCACGCCGGGCTTTTCCGGCGCCGACCTGATGAACCTGGTCAACGAATCCGCCCTGATGGCGGCGCGGCGCAACAAGCGCCTCGTCACCATGGCCGAATTCGAGGACGCCAAGGACAAGATCATGATGGGCGCCGAGCGCCGCTCGTCGGCGATGACACAGGCCGAGAAGGAGCTGACCGCCTATCACGAGGCCGGTCATGCCATCCTAGCGCTCAACGTGCCGTCGGCCGATCCGCTGCACAAGGCGACCATCATCCCGCGCGGCCGGGCACTCGGCATGGTCATGCAGCTGCCGGAAGGCGACCGCTATTCGATGAGCTACAAATACATGATCTCGCGCCTCGCCATCATGATGGGCGGCCGTGTCGCCGAGGAGTTCAAATTCGGCAAGGAGAACATCACCTCCGGCGCCTCCTCCGATATCGAGCAGGCGACCAAGCTGGCGCGTGCCATGGTGACGCGCTGGGGCTTCTCGGACAAGCTCGGCCATGTCGCCTATGGCGACAACCAGGAGGAGGTGTTCCTCGGCCATTCGGTGGCGCGCACGCAGAACATCTCGGAAGAGACGGCGCAGATCATCGACGCCGAAGTGCGCCGGCTGATCGACGAGGCCTATTCGACGGCAAGGTCCATCCTGACCAAGAAAAAGAAGGAATGGATCGCGCTGGCGCAGGGCCTTCTCGAATACGAGACGCTGTCCGGCGAGGAGATCAAGCAGCTGATCGCCGGCAATAAGCCCGCGCGCGACCTTGGCGACGATACGCCGCCGAGCCGCGGCTCGGCCGTGCCGAAGTCCGGCCGCCGCAAGAAAGGCCCCGAGCCCGAAGGCGGCATGGAACCCCAGCCATCAAGCTAGGCTCCGGTCCAGGACAGATCGACTTCGAAACGCCGCGGCTCTAACCGCGGCGTTTTCTCTTGGGGAATGCGACCCTTCCTGCATCGCTGGAAATTGGCGAAAGTGACGATGACGGCCAATCTCCCCCTCGTGGGGGAGATGTCCGGCAGGACAGAGAGGGCGCGAAGGAATGGGGCCTTCTATCGTCCTCGTTGACGATTTCGGGAAGATCGACAAAGCGCGCCGGAGAATGAAGCTCGCATTTTTTTGCCGGTGGCGCCACATTTTGTTCTTGCTTTGTGCCGGCAGCTATGCTATTAATTTGGGTATAGTGCCAATTGGCGCTGACGACCCGCCCGCTGAGGCGGGGTTTTTTATTTCAGGCTCCTTTTCGACCAAGCGTCGCGCGTGCTGGCGACCATCGATGTCGGCGGGACAGTCCCCTGGACAGTGCCCTCTGTCCTGCCGGACATCTCCCCCACGAGGGCCGATTGGCAGCGGCGCCGCTTGCGCGCGGATGGCGCTCTTCGCACGTGTTCGGCAGCAACAAAAAAGCCCGCGAACCTTGCGGCTCGCGGGCTCATGTCGTCGGATGGTGGCGCCGGTCAGCTCTTCAGCTTGGCGTTGCAGAGGCTGTAGAAGCCGCCGCCTTTCTGGATCCACCTGAGGCCGCCCAGCGTGTTGGCGTCCTTGTTGGCGTAGTAGAGGTCGAGGCAGGTGTGCATGCGGCCCTTGGCCGGGGTCTCGGTTGCATACTTCTTGGAGATCGCCGTCGGGAATTTCACGCCCTGGGGGGCGGTGATGGTCGGCGGTTGCGGATCGCCGGTGTACTTGGCGTCGGGAGCCGGCAGGGTGTCGTCGTCGGCTGCGCCGGCGCCGCATTGGCTCTTGCGGAAGTCGTTCCACTTCATGCCATTCAGCGTGTTGCCGGCCTTGGCAGCCTGATATTTGGCGCTGCAATCCGCCATGCTGAGGCCTTTGCCGGTATCGGTCGCGGCGGCTGTCGTCGCCTTGGCAGGTGCCGCGGCAGGCTGTGCGGCTGCAGTTCCGCCGGCGGCGCATTCACTCTTGCGGAAGTCGTTCCATTTCATGCCGTTGAGCGTGCCGGCAGCCTTGGCGGCCTGGTATTTGGTGCTGCATTCCTTGGCCGTCAGCCCAGGCGCTGCGTCATCGCTGCTGGCCGCCGCTGCTTTGGTCTTGGCGGCGGGTTGTGCGGCTGCCGTCGCGCCGGCGGCGCACTGGGTCTTGCGGAAATCGTTCCACTTCATGCCGTTGAGCGTGCCGGCAGCCTTGGCGGCCTGGTATTTGGTGCTGCACTCCTTCGCCGTCAGGCCCGGCGCCGCATCGTCGGCGGCGGCTGCCTTGGTCGTGTCGGCAGCCTTGGCCGTGGCTTTGGCTGGCGCGGGTTCGGTTGTAGCGGCGGAAGCATCGGTGCCGCATTGGGCCTTGCGGAACTGGTTCCAGTTCTGCCCGCCAAGCGTTCCCGCGTCCTTGGCCGTGTTATACTTGGTGCTGCACTCGGCCATGGTCAGCGCGCTGGCAGGCGCCGCCAGGAATAAAGTCGCGACGGCAAGACCCGTCAAAGTGGCAAGTCGGTGGATGAGCATGCGTTTTCTCCCTGCGGCGGTTCATGATATGTCCCAGTGCAGCAATAGCGCTCAACGGCTGGTTGCGCCAGATGCTAAGTAGCGTAGAGACAAATTTAGAAGTGCATTCTTTTCTTTAAGGTGATGAATTCGTTGCCGGGACCGTCTCCCCGCCAAGTTCGTCCGGGTGCATTGCACGGAGCGCGCGCCTATGGCTGGTTCCCAGCGAGGACACTGCGTCGAATGACAGCCAGTCAAATCGGCGGCTGCGGCGGACCTGAGCCACCGCTGTCTGGAGCAGCACGATGCGGATTCGGGTTCAAGGCCACACTGCCACAGCCCAAAGGATCCAGATGAGGTTTGAGTTGATGTTTCTGATGCTGCTGCCGCAACAAGGGCTCGGAACTTGAAAATCAACACACTAGCGTGACGTACAACAATTTTCTAAGGATTGGTCGTCCATAATCATACAATGTGATGACGGGGCTTGGGCCATTTTATGGCATGAGATGCTCGGAAAGAACCATCGGGAAGCTGGCGAACATGGCAGGACATTATTTCGGTACGGACGGCATTCGTGGGCGCGCCAACACGTTTCCAATGACGGCGGAGGTCGCCATGCGGGTCGGCATGGCCGCCGGCCTCTCGTTCCAGCGCGGCAGCCACCGCCACCGCGTCGTGCTCGGCAAGGATACCAGGCTTTCCGGCTACATGATCGAGAACGCGATGGTATCCGGCCTGTGCGCCGCCGGCATGGATGTCTTCCTGCTCGGCCCGATTCCGACGCCGGCTGTTGCCATGCTGGTGCGCTCGCTGCGCGCCGATATCGGCGTGATGATCTCTGCCTCGCACAACCCCTATTACGACAACGGCATCAAGCTGTTCGGTCCCGACGGCTACAAGCTGTCCGATGAGATCGAGGAGCGTATCGAGGGGATGCTCGACAAGGATATCGAACTGGCGCTCGCCGATTCCGATGGGCTCGGCCGCGCCAAACGCGTCGACGGCGTGCATGACCGCTATATCGAATTCGCCAAGCGCACGCTGCCGCGCTCGATGTCGCTGTCGGGCCTGCGCATCGTCGTCGATTGCGCCAATGGCGCCGCCTACAAGGTGGCGCCCGACGCGCTGTGGGAACTCGGCGCCGAGGTCGTTGCCATCAATGTCGAGCCCAACGGCTTCAACATCAACAAGGAATGCGGCTCGACTCATCCGGCCGGCCTGCAAAAGAAGGTGCACGAGGTGCGCGCCGATATCGGCATTGCGCTCGACGGCGATGCCGACCGCGTCGTTATCGTCGATGAAAACGGCGCGATCGTCGATGGCGACCAGATCATGGCACTGATCGCCGAATCCTGGCACCAGAGCGGACGGCTGGCCGGCGGCGGCGTCGTCTCGACGGTGATGTCCAATCTCGGCCTCGAACGCTTCCTCGGCGACATGAACCTGCAGTTGCATCGCACCAAGGTCGGTGACCGCTATGTCGTCGAGCACATGCGTGCCCATGGGCTCAATGTCGGCGGCGAACAGTCGGGCCACATCGTGCTGTCCGATTTCTCGACTACCGGCGACGGGCTCGTCTCGGCGCTCCAGGTGCTCGCCTGCATCAAGCGCCATAACCGGCCGGTCAGCGAACTGTCGAAGAAATTCGAGCCGGTGCCGCAGCTTTTGAAGAATGTGCATATTTCCGGCGGCAAGCCGCTGGAGGAGGCGCCGGTCAAGGCGGCGATCGAAGATGCGCGCAATCGCCTCGGCAAGGCCGGGCGCCTGGTCATCCGGCCATCCGGCACGGAGCCGCTCATCCGCGTCATGGCGGAGGGCGACGACCCGCAGCTTGTCGAGTCCGTGGTCAACGACATCGTCGAGGTCATTTCGGAAACGCGCAGCGCCGCCTGATCTCCCTCCAACATCGGTTCAAAAGCCCGCCTTGCCGGCGGGCATTTTATTGAGTCGCGGCCAGCTCCGCCTGCAGCAACGGCCGCCAGATTGCTCCACTTTTAGTGATTCGTGGTTAATCAATACGGTTAAACGCCTTTTAACCTTTCCGATTCATTATCCACAACTGAGGTCAATCACATTTCGGGCGCGTTCGCCGTTCGAGGGTTCTCAGGGGTGATAAAGCATGTTCAACACAGCAAGAATGGCTCTCCTGGCCGCGCTGTTTGCCGGCGCCGGGCCGGCATTCGCCGCCGATTTCGTCGAGCCGCCCGTCGTCGAGGAGGCGCCGCCACCGATCGCCTACGAGCAGCCGGCCGACTTTGGCGGCTGGTATATCCGTGGCGACATCGACTATCACTGGTCGAAGTTTCGCGGCGCCGACTATATCACCTACGGACCGCCTCCCGGAACCGGCACTTTTGACAGCGGCAAGCTGAAGAGTGCTTTCTCGGCCGGTGCCGGCGTTGGCTATCAAATCGACCGGCACTTCCGCACCGACTTGACCGCGGACTGGATGAGCAAATCCACCTTCCGCGGCTCGACCAGCGGCATCTGCCTTGATGGAGATCCGTGTACTTCGGTCGACACCTCGTCCTATACCGCGCTGCTGCTGCTCGCCAACGCCTATGTCGATATCGGCACATGGCACGGTATCACGCCCTATGTCGGCGCCGGCATCGGCGGCGCCTGGGTTAAGTGGGATACACTCCACAACAGCGATGAAGACGGTGAATTCTTCCACCACGGCGGCAAGGGCTGGCGTTTTGCCTATGCTGCCATGGTTGGCGCATCCTACTGTTTGACCGATCGCGTCAAACTCGACGTCGGCTACCGCTACAGCCATATAAACGGTGGGAAGATGTTCGACTTCGGCAGCGGCGTCGGCCCCGGCTATGACAATGGCATCAATGTTCATGAGGTGCGCGGCGGCCTGCGCTACCAGTTCGGCAGATCGGACTGCGTTGAACCGGAACCTTATGTTCCGGAACCCGAGCCCGTCTACACCAAGTAGTCGCTTCGAAATCGAGGAATTCGTTGACCGCCCGGCTGATGCCGGGCGGTTTCGTTTGGCTGCCTAAACATGCTGCGGCGCTCTGCAACACCGTCCGGCTCGAGGAGCGAAGGCGGATCAAATCAATTGCTAACGCCTTGTTATCCTTAACCCGCACTTAACCACTATGGTTAACAATGCTGTCTGAAACGGCGCGCGATCGCGAATGCGCCAAGTTCGGGAGCCGAGGACCATGACATTCAAATCGCCTGTAGCACTGGCGCTTGCAGCAGTCGTCCTGGTGCCGCTGACGCCGGCGCTTGGCGCCGATTACGAACCGCCGGTCTATGTCGACCAGGCGCCCGACTATGTACCGGTCGAGGTTGGCTCGGGATGGTATCTGCGTGGCGATGTCTCCTATCTGGTGCAGAAGAGCTTCAAGGATGAGCATTTCGCCTTCACACCCGCGAGCTTCGACGAAAAGGAAGATCCCATCTTTGCCAGCATTGGCTTCGGCTACCATTTCAACGACTATCTGCGCGCCGATCTCAATGTCGGCTATCTTCCCGGCAACAAGATCGACGTCGGCTATAACGACGGAACGACCGTGGCATCGGCGACCCTGAAGAACTATGCCTTCTCAGGCATACTCAACGGCTATGTCGACCTTGGCACCTATGTCGGAATCACACCTTATCTCGGCGCCGGTGTCGGTGTCGTGCAGAGCAAGCGTCGCCTGTCGGCGAGCTACTTCACCGACAACGCCGACCCCACCGACGATTTCGTCCGGCGTGACAACAAGACCCAGTACTCCTTCGCCTACACGCTGAATGCCGGGCTTGCGTACCAAGTGTCCAAGAACGTCTCAGTCGATCTGGGCTATCAGTATTTTTCCGCGCCAGACGCCGAATATGTGACTGCCGAGAGTCTGACTTCTTTTCCGATCCGCAAAGGGATCAACAATCATCAAGTCAAAGTCGGACTACGCTACGATCTCTGGTAGGCACGATTCAACCCGACGCATTGCAGCGGCGGGTCTTTGGCCCGCCGTTTGCGTTATGGCATTTTCGCCAAAGGCGGCCAGTATCCCGACAGCGACAAAAACTTTCCCCTTGACGCCGAAAGCCTGAACGCATATCGCCATCCGTGGGCCACCCCTCCCCAACGAGGGGCCACTATCTGGAAGGATAGACCACGATGACCACGCATACGAAGCCCGGATTCCGTCCGGCAAATCCCAATTTTTCCTCAGGTCCCTGTGCAAAACGCCCCGGCTGGTCGGTCGAGGCGCTCAAAAATGCCGCGCTCGGGCGCTCGCACCGCGCCAAGATCGGCAAGACCAAGCTCGAACAAGCGATCGAGCTGACCCGGGAAATCCTCCAGGTTCCGGCGGACTACCGCATCGGCATCGTGCCGGCCTCGGATACCGGCGCGGTCGAAATGGCGCTGTGGTCGCTGCTCGGCGAACGCGGCGTCGACATGGTCGCCTGGGAGAGCTTCGGCTCCGGCTGGGTCACCGATGTGGTCAAGCAGCTGAGGCTCGCCGATGTTCGCAGGTTAGAGGCGGACTACGGCGCACTGCCGGACCTGACCAAAATCGACTTCGACCGCGACGTGGTCTTCACCTGGAACGGCACCACGTCGGGTGTGCGCGTGCCGAACGGCGATTTCATCCCGGCCACCCGCAAGGGCCTGACCATCTGCGACGCGACTTCGGCGGCCTTTGCGCAACAGCTCGATTTTCAGAAACTCGACGTCGTCACCTTCTCCTGGCAGAAGGTGCTGGGCGGTGAGGGCGCGCACGGCATGCTGATCCTCAGCCCGCGCGCCGTCGAACGCCTGGAAAGCTACAAGCCGGCCTGGCCACTGCCGAAGATCTTCCGTCTCACCTCGGGGGGCAAGCTGATCGAAGGCATCTTCAAGGGCGAGACGATCAACACGCCGTCGATGCTGTGCGTCGAAGACTATCTCGACGCGCTGCGTTGGGCGAAGTCGATCGGCGGCCTCGACGCGCTGGTCACCAGAGCGGATGCCAATGCCGCTGTTCTCGATCGCTTTGTCGGAAAATCTTCCTGGCTCGGCCATCTTGCCGTAGACCCGGCGACGCGTTCGAACACATCGGTCTGCCTTTCCTTCACCGACCGGCAAGTCGCTGCACTCGACGCCGATGGACAGGCTGCGTTCGCCAAGGCAATTGTCTCGGTGCTCGACAAGGAAGGCGTCGCCTACGACATCGGCGCCTACCGCGATGCACCGCCCGGCCTGCGCATCTGGTGCGGCGCGACAGTCGAGACCTCCGATCTCGAAGCGCTGCTGCCCTGGCTCGACTGGGCCTTTGCTGCGCAAAAGGCGTCGCTCAAAGCGGCGGCCTGACTCCCTCCCCCTCGAGGGGAGGGTGGCCCGAAGGGCCAGGTGGGGTCGCCTCCACCCGCTCAACGATCCGCCATCCAGAAAGAAAAAGATTTGGCCGCATCCGGCCGCAACGACCCCACCCCGGCGCTTCGCGCCGACCCTCCCCTCAAGGGGGAGGGACGCCAATCGCAAAGGACCAAGCCAATGCCCCGCGTTCTCGTCTCAGACAAACTTTCCACCACCGCCGTGCAGATCTTCAGGGATCGCGGCATCGAGGTCGACTATTTGCCGGATCTCGGCAAGGACAAGGAAAAACTGCTCGAAGTGATCGGCCAGTATGATGGGCTGGCCATCCGCTCGGCGACAAAGGTCACGGAGAAGCTGATCAATGCCGCGACCAGGCTGAAGGTCGTGGGCCGCGCCGGCATCGGCGTCGACAATGTCGACATCCCGGCGGCGAGCCGCAAGGGCATCATCGTGATGAACACGCCCTTCGGCAATTCGATCACCACCGCCGAGCATGCCGTCGCCATGATCTTCGCGCTGGCCCGCCAGATACCGGAGGCCAACGCCTCGACCCACGCCGGCAAATGGGAAAAGAACCGCTTCATGGGTGTCGAGATCACCGGCAAGACGCTGGGCATCATCGGCTGCGGCAATATCGGTTCGATCGTCGCTACGCGCGGCGTCGGCCTGAAGATGCATGTCATCGCCTTCGATCCATTCCTGTCGGACAGCCGCGCCGAGGAGCTCGGCGTCGAAAAGGTCGAGCTCGACGAGCTGTTCGCCCGCGCCGACTTCATCACGCTGCACACGCCGCTTACCGACAAGACGCGCAACATCATCGACGCCGCGGCGATCGCCAAGATGAAGACCGGCGTGCGTATCATCAACTGCGCCCGTGGCGGGCTGATCGTCGAGGCCGACCTGATCGCGGCGCTGAAGAGCGGCAAGGTGGCCGGCGCCGGCATCGACGTGTTCGAGGTCGAACCGGCGGACAACAACGCACTGTTCGGCATGGAGAATGTCGTGGCGACGCCGCATCTCGGCGCGTCGACCACCGAAGCGCAGGAGAATGTCGCCCTGCATGTCGCCGAGCAGATGTCCGACTATTTGATCAAGGGCGCCGTTTCCAACGCCATCAACATGCCGTCGATCACCGCCGAAGAGGCGCCGCGGCTGAAACCTTTCGTCAAGCTTGCCGAAGTGCTCGGCGCCTTTGTCGGACAGGTCACCGAGGATCCGATCAAGGAGGTCGAGATACTGTTCGACGGCTCGACCGCGACGATGAACACGCGCGCGCTGATCAGTGCCACCCTTGCCGGGCTGATCCGGCCGCAGGTCTCCGACGTCAACATGGTGTCGGCGCCGATCATGGTGAAGGAGCGCGGCATTATCGTCGCCGAGGTCAAGCGTGACAAGTCGGGCGTGTTCGACGGCTATATCAAGCTGACGGTCAAGACCGAGCACAGGACGCGCTCGATCGCCGGCACCTGTTTTTCGGACGGCAAGCCGCGCTTCATCCAGATCAAGGGCATCAATCTCGACGCAGAGGTCGGCCAGCACATGCTCTACACGACCAATGCCGACGCGCCCGGCATCATCGGCCTGCTCGGCACGGTGTGCGGCGAGAACGGCGTCAACATCGCCAACTTCCAGCTCGGCCGCAACCGGCCGGGCGGCGATGCCATCGCATTGCTCTATCTCGATGCGCCGTTCCCGGAAAACGTGTTGGCGCAGGTGCGCTCGCACAAATCGATCGACTCCGCCAAGCGGCTGCATTTCGATGTGGGGATAGCCTGAAATTCGGCCGCCCCGTGTGCAGCAGCACGCGGGGCGGCGGAACGTCGCGGCAAGCGACTTCATTCAGCAGCGGATGCCGCCATCTTCCGTCCGCTGTATTCGGCGAGGCTGATGCCACCGAGCACCAGCGCGAGAGCCAGCGCCTGATAGAGCTGGAATGTCTCACCGACAATCAGCACCGATAGCAGCGTACCGAAGATCGGCACCAGATTGATGAACAGGCCGGCCCGGTTGGCGCCGATCAGCTCGTTGCCCCTGATATAGAAGATCTGCGAGATGACCGAAGCACCGATGGCGGTATAGAACGCGACCGCCCAGCCGCGGGCATCGGGGACGATGACCTGGCCGGCGGCAATCTCCCACAGGAAGAAAGGCAGCGATGTGACGAGTGCGGCAACCGACAGCGCCAGCATCAGGCTCTGCCAGCGGATGACCGGCTTCAGCCGCAACCCCACCGAATAGAAGGAGTAGCAAAGCACGGCGACCAGCATGATCGCGTCGCCAAAGTTGAGATCCAGCTTGAGAAGCTGGCGCAGGTCGCCATGGCTCGCCGTCACCGCGACGCCAATGATGGTCAGCACGACGCCAGCCATCTGCACCCGGTTCACCCGCAGACGAAACAGCACGAAATTGGCGATGATGATCACGATCGGTATCGCCGCCTGCTCGATCGAGACGTTGATCGCCGTCGTGTAGTTGAGCGCCGTGTAGAAGATCGCATTGAAAAAGGCGAAGCCGCAAGCGCCGAGCCCGCCAAGCAGCAACCAGTGCCTGCGCACCACCGGCCAGTCTTGGCGTAGCGTTCCCCAGCCGATCGGCAGCAGGATCAGAACCGCCAGCAGCCAACGCAGGAAGACCAGCGTCATCGGCGAGATATGACCGACCGCCAGCTTTCCCGCCACGGAGTTGCCGCCCCACAGCAAGGTGGTGCACAGCAGGAACAGATAGGCGGCTCGATGCATCGTGAACTCCCGGCCAGGCAGAGGGAATTTGACGGTCGGTGTGGGCCTATTGCGACCGCCAGCCCAAGTAAATGATGTCAAAGACGAAAATTGTTGTGCCTCGGAGCGTTTTGGGCGGCAAAGAGTGGTCGCGCTCGCCGGGTCTTGACGCTATAGAGCGACGTGCGTGCAATTGGACGCTACAAAGTACGCGTCGGAAGGCTTTAATCTCGCGTCGTGCTTTTCCGAAAATCGATTCCGATTTTGGGGGCCGATGCGATAGAGGCCTATCGTTTCGAATTGTTTCAAGCTGCTCGTGCGGCGTCTCAAGGGAAAAGAAATATGGCCAATGTGGTGGTCGTCGGCTCGCAATGGGGCGATGAGGGCAAAGGCAAGATCGTAGACTGGCTGTCGGAGCGCGCCGATGTTGTCGTGCGCTTCCAGGGCGGCCACAATGCCGGCCACACGCTGGTCGTCGACGGCAAGGTCTACAAGCTGTCGCTGCTGCCGTCCGGCGTGGTGCGGCAAGGCAAGCTTTCCATCATCGGCAATGGCGTCGTCTTCGATCCGCACGCTTTCGTCGCGGAGGTTGCGAAATTGAAGGCGCAGGGCATCGAGGTGACGCCAGACCGCCTGAAAATAGCCGAAAACACCGCGCTTATCCTGTCCTTGCACCGGGAGCTGGACGGATTTCGCGAGGACGCCGCTTCCAATTCCGGAACGAAGATCGGCACGACCCGTCGCGGCATCGGTCCCGCCTATGAAGACAAGGTGGGCCGGCGCGCGGTCAGGGTGATGGATTTGGCGGATTTGGAAACGCTGCCCTTGAAGGTCGACAGGCTGCTGACGCACCACAATGCGCTGCGGCGCGGGCTCGGCCATGCCGAGGTCACGCATGAGGCGATCATGAGCGAGCTGATCTCGGTGGCCGACGAGATCCTGCCCTATATGGACCGCGTCTGGAAAATCCTCGACGACAAGCGCCGCGCCGGCGAGCGCATCCTGTTCGAGGGCGCGCAAGGCACGTTGCTCGACATCGACCACGGCACCTATCCGTTCGTCACCTCGTCCAATACGGTTGCCGGTCAGGCCGCCGCCGGGTCGGGTGTCGGGCCGGGCGCCATCGGCTATGTGCTCGGCATCACCAAGGCCTATACGACGCGCGTCGGCGAAGGCCCGTTTCCAACCGAACAGAAGAACGAGATCGGCGAGTTCCTGGGCACGCGCGGCCATGAATTCGGCGTCGTCACCGGCCGCAAGCGGCGCTGCGGCTGGTTCGATGCCGTGCTGGTCCGCCAGGCCGTCGCCGTCAACGGCATCAAGGGCATTGCGCTGACCAAGCTCGATGTGCTCGATGGGCTGGACGAGATCAAGGTCTGTACCGGCTACCGACTCGACGGCGAGGCGATCGATTACCTGCCGGCCAGCCAGGGTGCGCAGGCCCGCGTCGAACCGGTCTACGAGACGCTGGAGGGGTGGAAAGGCACCACTGCCGGCGCGCGCAGCTGGAACGACCTGCCGGCCCAGGCGGTGAAGTACGTCCGCTACATCGAAGAGCTGATCGGCGCGCCGGTCGCACTCCTTTCCACCAGCCCTGAACGGGACGACACGATACTTGTGACCGATCCGTTTCAAGACTAGTTTCTCAGCCTTCCGGGCATTGCGGCTGATTTGCGGGGGCCGGCCCAGAAACAAATGCAGGTCGACTGACGTATGGTAGATTTTGTTCCTATTCTGAAAAAGGCGCTCGATAAACTCGGTGAGCCGTCGGCGGAAGTGCGCGCCAGGGTCTATGACAGGGCCCGTTCGTCAATCGCGAAACAACTGGCAGAGAAGGCCACGATGACGCCTTCCGATGTCGACCGGCAGATGCGTGCACTGGAAGACGCCATCGCCAAAGTCGAGCGGGACTATGCCAAGCCTGCGCCGCCACCCGACCCGCTGGCGGAACTGGAGGACATCTTCTCCTCCATCGACCGCAACAAGAACCAGTCCAGCCATATCCGACAGCCAGCAAAGACGGAGCCGGCATGGCAGCCGGCCAAGACCGAGCCGGCAAAGACCGGGCCAGCCTGGCAGCCCACGCCCGCCAAGCCGGCGCCGAACTGGCAAAAGCCGCAGCCCGTCGCTCTTTCTCAGGAGCGCGCTGGTCCGCCGCCGTCCGATATGGATCTTCCGACGGCTGACGGCCAAGACGGCGTTTTTCGGGGCGACGACTTTTCCAACGACGGCGGCCCCGCGGAGGACACGTTCCAGCGGCTCCATCCTGCCGAGCGCAGGCGCAGCTATGGCGGTCTGATCGCCGCCGCCATTGCCTTGCTTGTCATTGCCGGTGGTGGCTATGGCATCTGGCTGAACAAGGATGCGTTCGGCAGCATGCTCGGCCTCGACTCGACCAAAGCCGTCGCCACCGAACCGCTGGTAAAACCAGCCCCGGCCAAGCCGGAGGCCGATGCGGCCGTACCGGCCGCCGCGCCTCCGACGGAGGCCGGCGAGGGCGCGAAGTTCACGCAGCGCCTGACGCCCGAGGGCCACGAAGTCGATCCCGGCCCCGCGGCCGGGCAGGCGGGCATCGGCGAAGGCGAATCCGTCGCCGCACTGACCACGCCGCCATCGGCCGCACAGGCGCCGACCACCCCGGCACCCGCCGCGCCGGCACCGGCCGCACCCGCCGACAAGCAAGCCACGGCCAATGCTCCAGCAGTCGATGGGTCCGCTGCACCAACTCCCGCGACGCCGCCCGCCAACGGGGCAGCAGCGCCGGCCGATGCTGCAGCGGCCGCCCCGCCGCCCGCACCGGCAGCGGCACCAACGGCAGTTCCGCCGCAAGCCACGTTGGCCGTCGGCCAGAAGGCGATCTTCTACGAGGAGCGCACCAGCACCGCTCAAGGCTCGGCCGAGCCCGGCAACATCGTCTGGTCGCTAGTGCAGGAATCGCCCGGCGGCGACTTGCCGCCCGAGCCGGCGATCCGCGCCGAGGCGACCATTCCAGGCAAGGATATCCAGTTGCGCATGACGATCCGTCGCAACACCGACCAGACGCTGCCGGCCAGCCATATCATCGAGATGATCTTCCTGACGCCTGACGGCTTCGAGGGCGGCGGCGTCGACAACATCCTGCGTGTCGCCATGAAGGGCTCCGAGCAGGATGCCGGAAGCCCGCTGATCGGCATCCCGGCCAAGATCGCCGACGGTTTCTTCCTGGTTGCGCTCAACGATACCAAGGCGGATGAAGACGCCAATCTGACCTTGCTCAGAGGCCAGGACTGGATCGACGTGCCGGTCGTCTACAAGACCGGGCGGCGGGCGCTGCTCACCATGGAAAAGGGCATTCCAGGCGAGAAGGTGTTCGACGAGGCGCTGAAGGCCTGGCAGACTAAGACGGCGGGGTGAAGACGGTCCGCCACCCCGAAGCTCCCCAGCAGTTCAGAAGCCCTGGAACAGCATATCGAGCGCGGCCACGATCTCGTCGTGATGCCTCGTCAGATTCAGTCGGCTCTCGCCCAGTTCCGTCGCCGCAACCGTGGCGATCAAATGGGTGGCCATGACCAATTTCCGACCATTGATCTCGAAAATCGGGTGGAGCTTTCGCATTGGTGATGGCGCCATCGCAGCCGGCAGAAGCGGGACGACCACCCGGGTCTTGAAATGGTCTAGCAGATCGGCCTGGACGTCGAGGAGATAGCCGCCTTCGATGCTACCCGCGAAGACGTCGTAGCGCGCCATCAGAATTGCCGATGTTCTGCCAGCGGAATACCGTGTTTTTCGACATATTCGTTCCACGCATCTATCGTCGCGCGGTTCTCAAGCTTCCACAGCCGCGTCTTTTCGGCGGCCACGGCCTCGGCGATGCCGGCTTCAGCGGCGCGCGAGACATTCACATCGAGCCCCTTGGCTTCCTTCATGAGCTTTGAGTCGATCGACAGATTTGCCGGCTGGCGAACCGCATTCACAGCAATTTTGCGCATGATCACCTCCACAGTATGCGCATAACATATGCGCATTCCTCTCTAGTCGCAATGACAAGGTGCTTGAACTCGCGAATTACCCCTCCATCTCCTCGCGCAGCATTTCCAGTTCCAGCCATTCCTCCTCGAGCGCTGCCAGTGTGACGCGCTCCTTGTCGAGCGCGGCAATCGTCTTCTGGAACGAGGCCGGGTCACGCTCGTAATAGGCCGGATCGGCGATGTTGTTCTCCAGCCGCGAGATCGAGGCCGACACCGCCTCGATCTTCTTGGGCAGCGATTCCAGCGCGAATTTCTGCTTGAACGACAGTTTCTTGGCCGGGCCCTTCGGTGCGGCCGCTTCGTTCCTGCTTGCCGCCGTCGCTTCACCGGCTTCTGCTTTTGGCCGCGCCCTGCGGTCGTCCAGCCTGGTGCCGCCGCGCTGCGCCAGCATGTCGGAATAGCCGCCGGCATATTCGATCCAGCGGCCGTCACCATCCGGCGCGATAATGCTGGTCACGGTGCGGTCGAGGAAATCGCGATCGTGGCTGACCAGGATCACCGTGCCGGCAAAGCCGGCGACCAGTTCCTGCAGCAGCTCCAGCGTCTCCATGTCAAGATCGTTGGTCGGCTCGTCGAGCACAAGCAGGTTTGCCGGCCGCGCCAAAACGCGGGCGAGGATCAGCCGTGCCCGCTCGCCGCCTGAAAGCTCGCGCACCGGCGTGCGCGCCTGTTCCGGCTTGAACAGGAAGTCTTTCATGTAAGAGACGACGTGGCGCTGCTCGCCATTGATGACGAGGTTCTCGCCGCGCCCGTCGGTGAGATACTGCGCCAATGTCTCCTGCGGGTCGACGGCTTCGCGCTTCTGGTCGAGCGTGGCGATCTCCAGATTTGTGCCGAGCCGCACCGTGCCCGCGTCCGGCTTCAATTCGCCGGTCAGCATCTTCAACAGCGTCGTCTTGCCGGCGCCGTTCGGCCCGACCAGACCGACGCGATCGCCGCGCTGGATGCGGGTCGAGAATCCCTTGACCACGGTCAGATCGCCAAAGCTCTTCTCGATGTTCTTGGCTTCGATCACCAGCTTGCCGGATTCGGCGGCGTCGCTGGCTGTCATCGTCGCCGCACCCTCGGCGCCGCGATGACCACGAAAGCGCTGGCGCATGGTCTGCAACTCACCGAGCCGGCGCATGTTGCGCTTGCGCCGCGCTGTCACCCCATAGCGCAGCCAGTGCTCCTCGCGGACGATCTGGCGACCGAGCTTGTGCTGCTCGCGCTCTTCCTCCTCCAGCACCGTGTCGCGCCATTCCTCGAAATAGCCAAAGCCCTTGTCGAGACGGCGGGTCTGGCCGCGGTCGAGCCAGATTGTGGCGCGTGACACGCGCTCGAGAAAACGGCGGTCATGCGAGATGACGACCAATGCCGAGGAGGTGCGGGCAAGCTCCTCCTCCAGCCATTCGATGACCGAAAGGTCAAGATGATTGGTCGGCTCATCGAGGAGGAGAATGTCGGGCTCCGGCGCCATGACGCGGGCGAGGGCGGCGCGCCGCGCCTCGCCGCCGGAGAGGTCGTTCGGCCGTTCCTCGCCGGATAGGCCGAGATGCTCCATCAGGTAGGTGGCGCGGTAGGGATCGTCGGCCGGCCCGAGCCCCGCCTCGACATAGGCGCGGACAGTCGCAAAGCCGTCCATGTCGGGCATTTGCGGCAAGTAGCGCACGGTCGCCGATGGCTGGCGGAAGACTTCGCCGTCCTGCGGTTCGATCAGCCCGGCGGCGATCTTGAGGAGCGTCGACTTGCCAGAGCCGTTGCGGCCGACCAGGGCGATCTTGTCGCCAACTGAGGCTGTCAGGGCGGCATCGTCTAGCAGCGGCGTGCCGCCAAAGGTCAGCTTTATTCCGTCGAGATTGAGAAGCGGCGGCGCCATGTCAGCTTTCTGGGCTCAGCTTTCCGGAAGAGGATAGGGATGCGCGAGCAGCAGCGCGCGGCCGCTGGCCAGCGCGATTTCCAACCGGCCCCTGACCTCGTTGGAAATGGTCAGCGACGAGCCGAACGCAACCTCGACATGGTCGAGCGGCCATTTGGCGCCGGTGACTGTCAGGCCGGCGAGATCCGAAAAGCCGAGCACCGAAAACAGCGTGCCGTCGGCATAGTCGAAGTCAGTCTTTCCCGGCAGCAAGGGAATGCCTTCCTGTGCGCCGCTGGTCAAAAGCACTTCCGTCCCGCCTTCCGCCAGCCGGACGCTCAGCGCCAGATGCAGGAAGATGTGGTCGGTACGTTTGCCGCCGAAGGCGCCTGCGAGCACAAGGCTGGTCGCACCACGTTCGAGTGCGGCGGCGATAGCGAGTTCACCGTCGGTCTTGTCTTTTTCGGCGGGAAACACCTGCCGTGGCACGGCGGCCAGATCCTCCGGCAACTCGGCAGGCACCGAATCGAAATCGCCGACCCAGAGTTCCGGCCTCAGGCCCAGCATGCGGGCATGGCCGATGCCGGCATCGGCGGCGATGACACGCGAGCCTTCGACCTGGCGGTCGAGCAGCGGCGTGCGGATGAGATCGCCGCCAAGCAGGATGGTGAATGTGCTCATATCTCGTGGCCCTTACCAGCCCTGCCCCGGAAACGGAAGATGAAACGGCAGACGAAACGGAAGGCTGGGCTTTGGATGCCCGGCAAACTTCCGCTTGCGCAGCACTTCCGCCGGGCCTATGTGTTGCAACGCTCTAACGGGGTGCCGGACGCGATTTTCGCGGACCGGCTGAGAGGCAAGACTGCCAACCCGCTGAACCTGATCCGGTTTGTACCGGCGGAGGGATTAGACGTTTCGGACAGCCCGACGCCTCAATTCCTTTCAACGCGAACGAAGGAGGCGCCGATGCGCAGTTTTTTCCACTCTCTTGTCTCAATTGTCCTGCTTGCGGCATCCGCGCTCGCCTTGCCAGGGCAGGCATCGGCACAGGATAGGCTGACGGTCTATACCTATGAAAGCTTCACCGCCGATTGGGGTCCGGGACCGGCGGTGAAGAAGGCCTTCGAGGCCGAATGCAGTTGCGTCGTCGAATTCGTCTCGGTCGCCGACGGCGTGGCGCTGCTCAACCGTGTGAAGCTGGAAGGCGCCGCGACCAAGGCCGATATCGTACTTGGCCTCGATACCAATTTGACGGCGGATGCCAAGGCAACCGGCCTGTTTTCGCCGCATGGCGCAATATCGGGCGTCAGTGTGCCGGGCGGCTGGAGCGACGATATTTTTGTGCCGTTCGACTATGGCTATTTCGCCATCGTCTACGATACCGAAAAACTGAAGAGCCCGCCGAAGAGCCTCAGGGAATTGGTCGAGGGCGATGCCGGAGAGAAGATCGTCATCCAGGATCCGCGCACCTCGACGCCGGGCCTTGGCCTGCTGCTGTGGGTCAAGTCGGTCTATGGCGACAAGGCGCCGGAAGCCTGGGCCAAACTCAAGGCGAAGGTGCTGACGGTAACGCCGGGCTGGAGCGAGGCCTACGGCCTGTTCACCAAGGGCGAGGCGCCGATGGTGCTGTCCTACACCACCTCGCCGGCCTACCACATGGTCGCCGAAAACACCGAGCGCTACCAGGCGGCGTCCTTCGAGGAGGGCGAATATCTGCAGATCGAGGTTGCGGGGATCACCACCAAGGGTGCGAAGAACCCGCTGGCAGAAAAGTTCATTGCCTTCATGACCGGACCGAAATTCCAGGATGTCATTCCCGAAACCAACTGGATGTTCCCGGCCGGCAAAACCGACAAGCCGCTCAACCCGGCGTTCGACAAGCTGGTCAAGCCGACCAAGACCTTGCTGTTCAGCCCGGAAGACGTCGCGGCCAACCGCAAGGCCTGGGTCGATGAGTGGCTTGCGGCGATGAGCAAGTAGGGCTCAAGCCTCGTCGGATGTTTGCGCCAAGCCACCCCCCTCTGGCCTGCCGGCCATCTCCCCCTCAAGGGGGGAGATCGGTAGCTTCGCCGGTAGCGCCTCTCTTTCAACATTCGCGATTGGCGAAACGATACGTGACATTCAATCTCCCCCCCTCTCGTGGCAGGGGAATCGCATATGGCGATTTTGGGGTTGAGTTTAGGCTGAGAAAGGATTCTTTGGAGAGGCAGTTGAGCGAAGGAGCGACTGCCATTTCCTGCCTTGAGAGCTACTTTGGCGCGGTGCCTGATCCACGCGCGCCCAA